>JACRDF010000052.1 GCA_016212925.1 Desulfomonile tiedjei | reverse complement strand
GGGCGGTTTGCCGTTCTGTGTCATTGCGAGGAGTGAAGCGACGAAGCAATCTCTGCCTTTTAGCGCTGAGATTGCTTCGCTACGCTCGCAATGACATGTTTCGCGCGAGTTGTTTCCCCCCGCAAGACTGAATGGTTACCGACTGGCCGCGACCATAGTGTGGTAGCGGGCCCGCGCAGGCCCCCTCCATTCTCACTCGTTTGAAAGCGAATTGGGTATAAGGTCCTTCGGAGCTGGAATGCCGGCATTCATTCAAGCGATCTTGTTCGCGCGACAAGCATGGTTTTTGAAATGAGCCCTCTGCCGTGTAATTTTCCCAGCAGGCTCTTCAGTCCCTTTGAGGAAAGCTTATATTTGTTCATCAGCGCGGTGTTGGACATCTTTTTGGATATGTCCATCAGCACAGCGGAAGCTTCAAGCTTAACTTTGCGGGAATCCAATCCGGCCAATGACAGAGTGACTTCAGTGGTTTCCACGCCCATTCTCCGAGCAAGATAGCGCGGAGTAACCAGGCCCTTATGCAACAATTTACGGAACAGGCTCGCGAGGCCCCGTTTTGACAGGCCATATTTCCCCATAATTTCCCGGTCGGACAAATGGCTGGCAAGGTCCTCCAAAATTTGTCTGGCGCTCACTACGATCTTGTCTTGCTTCAATTGCAGCGAGTCCAAGTCTATGACCGTAGTTATATTCGACACATCCACACGGAGTTCAATAGCGGGGTCTACGTTGACGAATCTGACGTACAGACCCCTTGATTTGATATCTTCATAGTACCTGCTCAGCTGCAACGAAAAGTCGTCACAAACGGATTTCACCCCCTTGAAGTCGATCAACATTCCTTTCTTCGGATTGCTGCTGAGCCACTCCACCGTGGTATCGAGAAATTCCTCCACATGGTCTTCCTCGATATGTGGTGTATCCACTTTGAGCCTAAAGAAACCGGATTCTTCGGCCAAGGAGAACACCATCTCCTCGTCCACACGATATTTCACCATGTTTATGCCATCCAGAAATCGCTACCCCCCATGTTTCAGCCGAGGCCAGGTAGCCCCGGTCGAGAGACCCGACCAAGTCACGCATGCGGACCCACGTCTCCCTCTTACATATAACGGGTTAACAGTCATTCCAGCAAGGCAAAAATTAGGTCCCGCAGTCGGGAGGAGGTGGATGACGGTTATTGCGAGTTCAGCCTGATTGCAGGAAGTGATGTGACGGAGCCCTTGAGGGCCGCACTGGATCAGGCCGAAGAAATGAGGAAACATCCCCACTGTGCCCTTCTATTCGGCCAGAAAGTGCTATTTGAAGGCGCGTTGTTGATTATGTGGATCTCTTTCTCGATCTTGCCGCCTATCTTTTGCACGAAATCTCTGAAATCTTTGATGGTCAGGCGGTGAATGTCAGGACTATTGAACCACGGGTGAGGATGTGTCTCACACACAGGTGAGCGGCCTGTAAAGACATATTCCAAGACTATCCCCCAATGCCCGAAGTTCGGAAAGGCTATGATAGACTTAGATCCTACCCTGAGCATTTCTTTAACGACTCTGTCAGGGTACACGAGTTGTTGGAGCGTCCGGCTGAGCACAACGTACTCATAACTGAGATCGGGAAAGGCTTCCAGTCCTTCGTCCAGGTCCAAAGTCAATACCCGAATACCCCTCTCGATGCATCGAATGACCTTGTCCTGATCGAGTTCTACGCCACATCCTTCAACGTCCTTTTCGTCTCGCAGACGCTGCAAGAGCGTTCCCGAACCACAACCCAAGTCCAAGACCCGCGTGCCGGGGGTGATGAGGTCAATGATAACGTTGAACCCGACCTCAAACTGGTGAAAAGGGCTCCTAAATTCAACTACTTCAGCGCGCACCGTTCAGGAACCCCCTCACTATACGTGTCAAGGACGGAATGCCGGCATTTACGAGGAAAGAGTCGTGTCCGTACGGGAGGTCAAGCTCCACGAACGAAACATCCTTCTTCGCTGCCATCAAGGCGCGTACTATGGCCAGGGACATGGCGGTGGGGTATAACCAGTCCGAGTTGAAAGACATGATGAGCATTTTTGCCGAAATGTTTTTGAACGCGTTTACAAGAGAGCCGTACGTCCATTCCAGATCAAAATAGTCGATGGCTTTGGTGATGATCACGTACGAATCCTCGTCGAACCTCCTCATGAACGAGCTGCCCTGGTGTTCGAGGTAAGACTCGACTTCGAACTCACCGCCTTCCTTTCCGTTCTCGCCCAGGCTGTAACTGTAACCGTTCATGTCTTTGAGCCTGAGTTGCCTGCCGAACTTGGCCTCCATCGTCTCTTCAGACAGGTAAGTGATGTGGCCTATCATGCGCGCGATTGCCAGGCCTCTGCCCATTTTTTGGTAGACATGGCCGTGCTTTTCGTCCGGGCAGGCTGCCGCAGGATCGCAGTAAATCGCGTTTCTGCCGACCCAGTTAAACGCAATGCCTTGGGGTGAAAGCCGCGCAGTTGCAGCAATCACCACAGCGCATCTGACCGCGTCAGGATACCGCACTGCCCATTCCAGGGCCTGCATCCCTCCCATGGATCCACCGATAACGCTGTGCAGTTTTTCTATTCCCAGATGCCGCACGAGCATCGCCTGGACGTCCACCATGTCTCCCATGGTTATAAGCGGAAAAGAGCGGCCGTACGGTTTTCCCGTTGCAGGATTGATGCTGGGCGGGCCGGTCGTGCCCTTGCAACCGCCAAGGCAATTCGAGCAGATCACAAAATACTCGTTGGTGTCGATTCCCTTACCGGGGCCGATCATGGCATCCCACCATCCAAGCCTGCCGTTGGAATCGATTCCTGCCACGTGAGCGTCCCCTGACAGAGCATGGAGGATCAGCACCGCGTTGTCCCGCTCCGGAGAAAGCGTCCCGTAGGTCTCGTACGCCACCTTCAGAGGGCCTAAGAATACCCCTGATTGCAGAGTGATACCCTCGAACTCTGCGTACTGGGTATCTACCCGACCGTAAAGACCGTCCGAATCGGCATATTCTTTTATGGGGCCAGTCGGCATATGGTGATAATTCCTTAGTTCTGCGAACTGTTCTATTCCACGCCTAGACAGTCAAGTTTTCTGGCGGCTTCCAGCCAAGGGACCTGTCATTTTGGACATCGGGCCTCAAGGTCCGCGGGCGCCAAGTCCGTCCTGACATGACTTTTATATTGTATATCAAACAACTCATTAATCAATATCTTATAGCGGTCGCCGGTAATGGTTCGGTTACTGGGGGGCATCTGTGGTATAGATGTCGACCATTTGCGGGATAGCCGGGCGAGCCGCGGGATTCCGGACTGACGGTATATCCTGTCCCTCGGCAACCTAGAGGCAGTGGCCTCCCGGCCACCCCGCGTAGCAAGATTCCCCGGTGCCAAGGAATTCTGATGCAGATTCGTCACTCCGGTCATCCTGTAGTAGTTGCCAAAATTTTGTCCGATTTGCATCAAGGCTGACGCAACAGATCATCGGCTTCCAACCTAGCTTTTGGCCACCATCGTAGGACGGCGGGCACGGCCCGCCCTACAGGAGGCGCGTCGTGTGATCGTAAGGCGGGCCTTGCCCGCCGATTCTTGGTTCTTGGTAGTGGCGCCGACGGGACCACCGGCCATTTCTAGCAGTCGCCACAGTCCCTGACCTCTTGCACCGCTCGCGTTCCAACCGAACGGACAGATACGCGGGGTCGAACCACTTGATTTGTATCTGAAAAATGTGACGGCACGGAGGCCGGCACCTACCAATTTCCAGGAAGCACTTGTAGTAATCGGCAACTATTCTTGACACTGGCTATAATGGACGGGCTGGAAGCCCGTCCCACCGAACGTCCAAGCCACCCGCCGCGTAATTGGCGGCCAAGACATTTCCGTATATCAGAAGCCCGAAAAATCAGGAACGCGCAGATCTTCGCCACAGAAGGAATTCAGCACCTTTTCCAAGGAATCGCGGCGGCCCTGCAAAGCTATCCTCCTCAGAAACTCTCCGGCTTCCGCGCGCTCGAACCATTCCACACCAAATCGGATTTCCAGGAATTCGCGCAGAACATCCGCACCGCACCAGGCCAGCAAGTAATCCAGCGCGTAGAAATCAGGCTCCATGTCGATGAGATAACCCTGGGGCTCGTACGTGAACCCGGTTGCGTTGTTCAAACGGCGACAATAAGGTTCAGGGTTCTTGAAGTCTCCTGTCTCGTGAAGCTCCTTCTCGGCCAAAAACTTGCCGACGTAACGGCGCATCAGGCACAGGCGTTTTGTGCGGAAAAGGCCCAACAATTCTTCAGCACTGCTTCCAGGCAGGCCGCCAATCTTGGTCAACCACGCTTTGTTCTCAATAAGGCCCATGAACAGAAAGGCAAACGTCTCATCAAGAGCGGGCGACCGATAGAGGCGTCTATACTCAAAGGGCAAAGCCGGATCGAAGTTGCTTAGAAAGAACGCGTGCCCGGTTTCGTGGAGAAGGGTCTCGACATCTATTAACCCGCCCACGGGTTTAGCCAGGACGTAAATCTCACCGGGTATCTCAACGCCTATGCAGATCCCATTCGGATTCTTGGTAGGCCCGTCGGAAACATCCATTATCACGTCGGGTCTGGACCATGGGTCGAAGCCGAGCCCTTGGAAAGTCCTTCCGACCGTTTCTCGCAGAGCGGAAAGCGGAAAGAACTCGTCGAGTTCTCTCAGGCGAAGTAAATGCAGTGCATGGTACCTGCTAAGACCCTCAAACGGTCGGCCGATCCGGTCCTCGACCCAGGGGGTCATCCGCCGGTAGTAAACCTCCGAGGTGTCTTCAAGAAAACGCTCAAAGATACCTGCATAGTCCTCGAAGGAGACTCCCTTCTTGGCTTCTGAAAACCGTGCGTAGTTCGCGAAGCCAAACCTCTCCGTCACAGTCCGGATAGAGAGTTCCAGCATTCCCATCAGCATGGGGTTTATGATGCCCTTCAAGAATATCGTATTCTCTTTCCGCATCTCCTCACGCTTGTCGAAATCGGACTCGGTTTGCAACCATGGAACCACTTCCACCGCAGGAATTTTCGATTGCCCTATAATCATCCGCCCGCGCTCGAAATAGAACTTCAGCATGTCAGCCAGAGACGCGGTCTGCTCCTCCACAGTAAGGTCCATACAGCCGAATAGCACGCGTTCGATCCTGAGTGTTTCTTCGCTGTCCTCCGAGTCCTTCATGGCTTGCCGGAGATAGGCCACTGTCTTCGGTCTAAGCGGGGTGGGATGGGATTCCAGGATATCTGCCGCGTTAAGTGCGGACGGGGTCCCCAGAAAATGGTTCACCGTCAGGCGAGCCAGTTCCCGGTGAATCGCGTCGATCTCCTCAACAACTTTTTCAACTCTCAAGCGGCTCACGGCAGTTCTTTCCCATATGGCGCAACTGTACTGGTTGCAACCCGGTATCTCCAACGAGTTTTGTCTCTGTCTTGGAAGCCTGTCAACGCTTTGGGAGGACACAGAAGGTCCAAAAGGCCCACAGGCAACTAGAGATGATTCTTGCCGAACAATTAAACCCGGAAGCGCCATCGCACGGCGCGTTTGGCTCAGTACACGGCCGGACCGTGGAGACGAAACACTGTGGAGTAAATTAGGCTGTCTTGCGTTGACCCGGAGTGCCGTTCATCCCGTGTCTGGGACCGCCGTTCCTGCGATTAGGCCTTGATGGTTGGTTTCCGCCCCGGATTTTCTTGTTCATAAGGCAATCCCATGAACAATATCCGTAAACTGAATAGGTCATTGTCTGCGTGACGGTGTACTCCCTGCCACAAGTCTTACATTTCTGCAAAATATCCTCCTTGGCCGCAAGCTAACGGCCCTTTGTTGGTCGAAGTTGCCCCCGTGTTAATGTGAAAACGATTTCCCCACTTTCGTGGTGAAAAAATAATGGACGCCTATAATAGCTTGGATCAACGATGTCAACCTATTTCAGGCGATCGAGGTGATCCCCAATTTGGGACATCTTGAATTAAGTGGCTCTCTAATTTTTCTCCAGGTAACAATGTGGCGGCAAGTTTTTGCTTGCCGCGCCGTGCACACGAGGCCCGAAATAGCCCTATGCACAACGGTTCATCTTTCCCCAAAAATCCTTATAGCGCTATCATGAGATGTTTCGTCCCTGACCTATCGTTCAGGACGCTCTCTGAATCATGCCCCTGCCAACTGCCCTTCCGTATTGCTCAAGACAATCGAGCGACGGGAAAGTTTGCCCCAAGAGTACAACGCGGTCACAATTCTCGGTTGGGCTGAGAAAAACCGTTTCGACCAAACCTTCTCGACATTAACGAGCGGGAAATGCTCACGTAAACTCTGCGGATAGGCTGTGGGGTGATTCTAAAATTCTACTCAGGCTCTCTTTCAAACCGCCTTTGAGCATGTCAACGGGAGTCTTACCACGTGCGTCCCAAGTTGTCAAATACGTACTTGTCGAATCCACGGGGAAGACTTCGCAGACATGAAGGAAGAAGTCTATAAGCGATCAAATCTTAAGAAATCGGGGGATCTGATCCAGACCTCGTCACGGGCAATTCCCGGTGGGGTCTCCGAGGCCAACGCAACCTGTCCATTGTTGTTAGTATACTTACGGAACAAAAAAGTTGCAACAAAGTCGCCCAATTTCCTTTTCTCCGGTCAAATCAAATCCTTTTGACTTTCCGGCCGCCTTTAACTATCCTATGTGTCTCCATATGTCCGGTATGAAAGATCACGGTATGACCGCTCACAAGATGCTTGTACCCATTGTAGTGGCTTTGCTTACCGTCGGAGGTTGCAGCGCGACCAAATTCCTGAAGAGCGGAATTCACCGGGACCTCGACGAGAATCTCACGATTGTGAGCCTGACCGAAAATCCTAATAAATACCTTAACAAGGAAATTGTCTTTTCGGTCCGATATTACAAGAAGGGCGACCTTTCCTGTCCACTGGGCGAGGATTACGTGAATTTCATAATAGCTGACCGCGTAAGTTATATTACTCTGAACAAGGTTTGGATGAAGAAAGAGAAGGCCAAGGTTTTGGATTCGCTGAAGGAGATGGAAACCGTAGTAATGAAGGCCAGAGTGTTCAAGATCGACAGGGAAAAAGACCCCAATCTGGAGGCACTGGAAATAGCCCTGGAATAGTAGGCCTGCCGGCCGTCCGCTGGAAAACATCATTCAGACGGTAAGATATCCGCGAGGACCGGCGGCCCCCGGTCCTCGCCGCGCGATCGTTCGGGCTAATACCGAAAGCGACGAAGCCTGCCGGTAAGCGTTGTGAATTCCGTGCAGACACGCACCGATGACATGAGATAGGAGATTAGTTTGCCGAAGATCTTAATTACCAGCGCGCTTCCCTATGCCAATGGCGACATTCACATAGGGCACCTGGTGGAGTACATTCAAACCGACATCTATGTCCGCTTCCTCAGGCTCATCGGAGAGGACGTAATCTATTTGTGCGCTTCCGATGCGCACGGTACCCCCATTGAAATCAATGCAGCCAAAAGAGGCATTTCTCCCCAACAATTGGTGAATGAATTCCACGATCGCCACAAGAAAGACTTCGCGCGGTTTGAAGTCGGGTTCGACGAATTCTACACCACCGATTCGCCGGAAAACCGCCGCCATTGCGAAACGATCTATCTTCGAGCGAAGGGAAAAGGGCATATTGTCAGCCGAGAAATCGAGCAATTCTATTGTCCCAATTGCCAACGTTTCCTCCCGGACAGGTACATCAGGGGGACCTGCCCGAAATGCGGCGCGGCGGATCAGTACGGTGACGTATGCGAATCGTGCGGTGCAACTTATCGGCCGACAGAGTTGATCGCCGCCCGGTGCGCGATCTGTGGGGCCACTCCGATATTGCGCACTTCCAGGCACTTCTTCTTCCGGCTGGTCGATTTCAATGAATTCCTTACACAATGGACTTCAGAGCCGGGGCATCTGCAAGATGAAGTGAGGGCCTTCGTAAAAACCTGGATCGATCAAGGGCTTCAGGACTGGGACATATCGCGGGACGGCCCGTATTTCGGCTTCAAGATCCCCGGGGAAGAAGATAAGTTCTTTTACGTCTGGCTTGACGCGCCCATCGGATATATCGCAGCGACAGAGCATTTTTGCGAGACCTTGGACGGCCGCAGTGCGGCAGAGTACTGGCTTGAGCCGGATTCGGACGTGGAGATACATCATTTCATCGGCAAGGATATAGCGTACTTTCACACCCTCTTTTGGCCGGCTGTCCTCAAAGCCGCGGACTATCGAATTCCAACAGCTGTTCACGTGCACGGGTTCCTTACCGTCGACTCTCGCAAGATGTCCAAGAGCCGGGGCACGTTCATCACCGCGAGGCAGTTCGCCGACTTCCTGAGCCCCTGGTACCTGCGCTACTATTATGCGACCAAGTTGAGCGATTCCATTGATGACCTGGACCTCAATGTGGAGGAGTTCGTAAATCGCACCAACGCGGAGCTGGTCAACAACATCACCAACCTCATCAGCCGAACTATCGGCTTCCTTAACAAGAGATTGGAATCAAAACTGGGTTCCATTCCCAAGGACACCCGGCACCTTGTGGATGAGGTCTTGTCTTTGGTGCGGAAAACTCTCGAGGACTACCGCGGGCTTCGATTCAGCCTTGCGACTCGCCATATCCTGGCCATCTCCGATCTTGCCAACAATTACGTCCAACACGCAGAACCCTGGGCCTTGATGAAGTCGGATCCCGAGCGCGCCAGGAATTGTCTGACCTTCGCGGTCAATTGCATAAAGGTAATAACCGTATTGCTTAAACCGATTCTGCCGTCCTATTGCCTTAGGGTGGAGGAGATCCTCGGCCTGGGCGAATTGAAATGGGACCACGCGCGTTTTGATATGGAAAACACTACCATTGGAACGTTTGAGAAGCTTCTGGACCGGCTTGAACCCGGCTCTTTCGAGAAACTCATTGAAGCAAGCCGTGAGAGCCTCCGCGCCGCTGAGGCCCCACCTTTGCCGGAGGCGCCCGATTTCAAGGAAGAAATAACCATTGACGATTTCGCGAAAATGGATTTGCGGGCAGCTCGGATCATGACTGCCGAAACAGTGGAAGGCTCGGACAAGCTCCTCAAGCTCACCGTGGACTTGGGCCGTGAAACCAGGACTGTATTCGCGGGTATAAAGGGGTCGTATCAACCCGAAGACCTTGTGGGAAAGACAGTCGTGGTTATCGCCAACCTCAAACCCAGAAAGATGCGGTTCGGCCTGAGCCAGGGAATGGTCCTCGCTGCCGCGGGAAAAGATGGCAAAGTGACCGTGTGCGAACTGGCAGGGGATGTCCCCGCGGGGACACCTATAAGTTGAGAGGACGGGTGCGTGGACTTATACTGGCTATTAGAAGAAAAACGTGAAGAGATTCTCAAGATAGCCGTCAGCCGAGGAGCCCGCAACGTACGCGTCTTCGGCTCTGTTGCCCGAAGGGAAGCCGACGAAAAGAGCGACTTGGATCTGCTGGTGGAAATGGAGCCGGGGCGAAGTCTGCTTGACCTTGGGGGACTGTGGTCGGATTTGAATTCACTGCTCGAAGTGAAAGTCGATGTCTTTACTGGAAAAACTTTAAAAGAAAGAGTGCGCGACCGAGCCCTTAAAGAAGCGGTTCCCCTATGAGAGACGATCGAGCCCGTCTAGCGGATATTCTTGAGGCTATTGACCCAATTGAGAACTATTCCATTGGTGGCGGCATGAGAAGAGCTTGAAGCACCAGATTTTGTGGGGAATCACTTAGGACGGAGTGCAGCATGAAGGGCACCAGACTCATTCTTGTCCATGTCCTGTGCCTTGGCCTTGTTGGGGTTGCCTTGGCACAAGAGCCCGGGCTGAAGGAACTCAACGACCAGGCGTTACAGCTCTCGAATCAGGGTAAGTACGT
Source organism: Desulfomonile tiedjei (assembly GCA_016212925.1). Lineage (NCBI taxonomy): Bacteria > Pseudomonadati > Thermodesulfobacteriota > Desulfomonilia > Desulfomonilales > Desulfomonilaceae > Desulfomonile > Desulfomonile tiedjei. The sequence goes on along the minus strand of JACRDF010000052.1, from coordinate 282,372 downwards.
AGAAGCCGCCAGCGTGGCAGCCCGCGCCTTGGACATTGCTGAACAAACCTTTGGCCCTACCAATACCATTGTGGCCACGTCGCTGAACAACCTGGCCCTTTTCTATATGAGACAGGGGAAGTATGCTGATGCAGAGCCTCTGTTGAAGCGGTCATTGGCAATAAGGGAGAGGGCGTTAGGAACTGAACATCCCGATGTGGCCACGGCCCTGGACGGCCTGGGCAATCTCTACAGCGCCCAGGGCAAGTATTCTGATGCAGAGCCTCTTTATAAGCGCTCTCTGGCAATAGAGGAAAAGAAGCTAGGACCTGAACATCCCAACATAGCCGGATCTCTGGGCAATCTGGGTACGCTTTACTTGGACCAAGGCAAGTATTCTCATGCAGAGCCTCTTTATAAGCGGTCCCTGGCGATATTGGAAAAGAAGCTAGGACCTGAACATCTCTATGTAGCCGGGGCTCTGATGAATCTAGCCAGCCTTTACTTGGCTCAGGGCAAGTATTCTGATGCAGAACCTCTTTATAACCGGTCCTTGGCGATATGGGAACAGAAGCTAGGACCTGAACATCCCAATGTAGCAATTTCTCTTAGCAAACTGGCTGCACTCTACAGAAAGACGGGAAACGAAGAAGAGGCCTCAAAACTGGAGGAACGCGCACAAAATTTCAAATCCCGGTCTGAAAGTCGTTGAAGTTAGAAAGTCCTCTCAATGACAGACGCTAATTCTGGCTCAGGGGTACTGGGAGAGTGCGACGCTCCGTCGAGAATATAGTTGTTCTGGAAAGGAATTACGGATTCATTTGCGGGCGTCCCGAAAACGTGGGACGACCTCATTCGGGAAGAGCTTTGGGGAAGAACTATAGTACCCCATCTGTCAAACGATGCCTTCTGTATTGGGTGCCACGGACCTGCGCCTTACCAGGTCAGTGCTTCCTGCCAGTTCTGTCACCACGATGACTTGGAAGATTCCCAGCTTCACCGTGCCATCGCCTCGCCTTTCAATTTGGCGTTCAGTGCTGAGGTCAACCTTGCTGTTTTCCAAGAAAGCCGGCACGGACCTGACGGAGCCCAGGTCCGTGGCACCCGGGGAACTGGGAGAGTGCGTCCCCGAGGGGACACCCATAAGTTGAACTGACCACAGGGTCGCCAGGTTCTTGTCCCGCGAAGAGCCACTAACGACCCCCTTGCACGAATAGTATCGCCTCACGCATTCTGCGGACGGAGTTGATGAGATATATTTTGTCGCTCCTCGTAAGGTCATCCTTGAGAATGACACGTTCCTGAATCTCCCCGCGCTCCAGGAGCCACGCCCGAAACGTACCGGCTAGCAAACCGGATCGAATCGGCGGAGTGTACAGCTCTCCATCGAGGCGCACAACGACGTTGGCAAAACATGATTCCGTCACTTCGCCTTTCTCGTTCCACAGAATCACGTCATCGAATCCGGGGCATGCGGCCAATGCGGCATCGTATACGCTCCGATGGGTCGTCTTGTGGTACAGGAATCGGTCCGAAGAATTGACCGGCGAGCGCGCCAGGCACACCCGCGGCACGGACAAAGCGTGATCGTGGGGAAGAGACTCGCTCTGGCAAGTCACACGTCCAAACTTGTCAACGATGACGCGGACCTTGTAAGGAACGGGCTCCAAGGTATCAGCCAGCATCGCCAGTACCTCACGGACAGCGTCCACATCCACACTGAAAGAAAAATAATCCGCGGAATCCTTCAAGCGAGCCATGTGGTAATCGAGCAAGAACCAGCCCGCGCCAGGCGTCCACAATATACTTTCCAGTAATGAGAAATTCGGCGGCCGCTGGGTGAGTATCCTTGCCTTTGTGTGGCATTCTTCGAACTCACTATCCGCGGTTGAATCCCACACTATGCCGCCTCCCACACCGTATTCCGCCTGTTTGAGCGCTTTATCCACGAGTACAGTCCTGATTGCGACATTGAACTGAGCTACGCGGTCGGGGGCGACGAATCCGATGCTTCCCGTATATATCCTCCGCGGCTCAGTTTCGAGGTCGGCAATGATTTCCATTGTCCTCGGTTTGGGCGCGCCGGTAATCGAGGCCGGAGGAAACAGGGCCTTCAAGATGCTTGTTAGGGAGGCCTGAGTAGTGGCAACTACCGTTGAGGTCATTTGCCATACGGTTGGATACTTCTCAACCTCGAAGAGCCTGGGTACGTGTACTGTCCCGGTTTCTGCAACACGGGACATGTCATTCCGCACCATGTCCACGATCATAACGTTTTCGGCTCGGTTCTTTTCGCTGTGTTCGAGCCATTGGCATTGCTCAAGGTCGTCAGACAATTGTACGCCCCTGGCTGCCGTGCCCTTCATGGGACGGGACACAAGGGTCGTTCCGTCCAGACGAAAGAACAACTCAGGGGACGCGGAGCACAATGCCCAACGCTCGGTATTCACAAACGCGCTGTACAGAGCGTTCTGCGCCTCGGCCAGACGGAGGAAGTACGACCAGGGGTCAATCGTGAAAGGTGTGTTCAACCGGTACGTGTAATTCACCTGGTACGTATCGCCCTTTTCTATGCAGTCCTTGATCCGAGCGATAGCAGAGTAATACGCATCTCGCGTGACCGATGCCTCCCAAGCCAAAGCATCGGTTGGACACGGCTCGTCGGCTTCAAGCAAGGGTCCGCGTTCAGGCTCGCTGTACAAGCCAAACCATAGTAGGGGAAACGATCCGCATTCCCTGACCGCCAGCGCGGAATCGAACGCGGCCGCGGCCTCATAGGCCAGCCACCCTGCCGCGTATAAGTTATGTCCCTCCACAAGTTCTTCAAGGCGTTTTAGAGCGGGAATGACTTGTTCGACCCGGTGCGCGCTAATCACATGGTGAGGACGGCGAAAAGTCAGCCATTGCTGCAACGCGGAATCGTGGATCACTACAGTGTCAGTATCCATACAGGCAGCTCGCATCATACTTTTCTTCAGGTGAAACCATCCCCGCATTCTTATCAATTACGCAGGGAGGGAGCAGAATACCATTTTTTGTGCAGAAAACGCAGAAAGCGGTTTGTCGTCCCTCCGGGACGAATGGGCTTTGCCTATACAGTCAGCAGTTATGGGAAATCCACCCCCCACTTACTCAAAGGGTTACTTACCTCAAGCAAAAAAACTTGCGCCCGGAGTCCGTTGAAAGTAGAATCCGATATCATTTGGCCTTACTTCACCACCAATAACAGGCACGGGGATGAGGATTTCCAGGTACTAAACGCGGGGACCCTTCTCTGGCTTCCGGCACCGGACCCGATCATGAACCGTGAATCTTTCCACTTTCCTGTCCTGTCCTTTTTCTTCCGGCATTTGAGAAAGGGAACACCCATACCGGCCTAAAACTTCTAAGAAGGGAGATGCTTATGCCAGTGAAGATTTTTCTCAACGAGGATGAGATCCCGCGCCAGTGGTACAATATTGCTGCTGACATGCCGAACCCGATGCAGCCGCCTTTGCACCCTGGAACGATGCAACCGGTTGGTCCTCAGGATTTGGCCCCTGTTTTTCCCATGAATCTTATTGAACAGGAAGTGAGCCAGGAAAGGTGGATCGACATCCCGGACGAGGTCCTGGATAAGTATCTCATCTGGCGCCCTAGTCCTTTGTACCGTGCGGTTCATCTGGAGAAGTTCCTCGGTTGCCCCGTGAAGATTTATTACAAGAACGAAGGAGTCAGCCCGGCGGGCAGCCACAAACCGAACACTGCCATTCCCCAGGCCTATTACAATAAGGTTTTCGGGATCAAACGGATAGCCACGGAAACCGGCGCGGGCCAGTGGGGAAGCGCCCTGGCCTTTGCGTGCAATCAGTTCGGGCTTGAAGCCAAGGTTTACATGGTCCGGGTAAGTTATGAGCAGAAACCTTATCGCCGATTGATGATGAACACGTGGGGCGCGACGTGCATTCCCAGTCCCAGCACTGAAACAGAGGCCGGACGGAAAATACTGAGCATGGACCCCAATTCTCCGGGGAGTCTCGGCATCGCGATCAGCGAAGCCGTAGAGGACGCGGTCACCAGCGAAGCTATGGGCAGGCCCTTAACCAGGTATTCCCTGGGGAGCGTCCTTAACCATGTGCTGCTTCACCAGACCGTGATAGGGCTGGAAGCGCAAAAGCAACTCGCAAAGGTAGGGGATTACCCGGACATAGTGATAGGCTGTGCGGGCGGCGGTAGTAACTTCGCGGGGTGCGCATTCCCCTTCGTCAGGGACAAAATCGCCGGAAAGAAGATTGATATTATTGCCGTGGAACCAACGTCTTGCCCCACCATGACCAAGGGTAGATTTGCATATGACTTCGGGGATACGGTTCAGATGACGCCGCTTTTGCCGATGCATACACTGGGACACACTTTTGTGCCGGAGCCCATCCATGCCGGTGGGCTGCGTTACCACGGCATGGCCCCTCTCGTGAGCCAGTTGGTGATGGACGGAATCATAGAGGCCAGGGCCGTTCCTCAGCTCGAAACATTCAATGCCGGGGTAACATGGGCCAGGAGCGAGGGATTTATCAGCGCGCCCGAGACCAATCACGCGCTGGCCGCTCTGATACAAGAGGCCCACAAGGCCAAGGAGGAAGGAAAGGAGAAGACCATCCTGGTCAACTGGAGCGGTCACGGCTTAGTCGACCTGGCGGCTTATGACGCGTTCTTCCAGGGCAAGCTTTCGGATTACGACCTTCCCCAGAGCGCGATCGACGAAGCTCTGAAGGCCATCGAAGCATTCCCCAAGCCGAAGCTGGGATGAGGACTGAAAGCGCCGGAGCTGCGACAGCCGTGGTCCGGCGCTTTCATTTTGTCAAGAAAAGGGCTAGAATGACGCTATGGTTTCGATGCGCGAGCGGCCCTGCGGTGGGCTTAGCTCCACGCGAGAATTCTACCTTTACCCTCATGTGAAGAAATGAAAGATTCCTCTTTCAGTCCACCATTTGAAGAGACGGAAATCAGGTGCCCCAGGCTCGGCGGGCCGGTTACCTTCGGATACTGCCGCATCGAGAGGCAACAGCGCCCCTGCCAGAGGGCCATCAAATGCTGGAGCGGCCATTTCGACGTGGCGGCGTTCTTCCGGGAACGACTTACCCCCGACGAGTTTGACGCGTGTTTCTTGGAACAGCCCCTTTCGAAAGTCGTCACCTTGATTGAATTGATCGAACAAGCCCGCAAGACCCTCGAAAACAAGCAGAAACAATAGCATCCGCAGCGCCTGCGTCCTGACTTCCAGGACGCTTGAACCACATCCCACCGAACATCCTTCTCGGCTTCCCTGCCTTCCACACATTTGAAGGAAATCCAACGGCCGGTAGTGGGTCAGTTTGAAATTTCGGATTCGGTGGACGCAGCCCTACCGTCATTCCGGCGATTGCCAAGTTTATCCCGGTGAAAACCGGGGCCGAAATCCAGGGAAAACACACTGGACCCCGTTTTTCAACGGGTTGTTATACTTCACAACCCCAAGAAAAGGGGGTGGATTAGGCCCTTCTTTGGAAAAGGGCGGACCTTCCTTGGCTACGATCGGCCGTATCCAGTTAAGGCGCGGGGCGTTGGTCAGGGCCGCCCGGAGCAGCTCGGCGAGCTTCCGGCCGCGTTAGTGGGGGACTATAGGGCGCGGTTTTCTCACGTAGTGATAAGTTTGATTTACGGATTGAAACCGGGATGTTGGAGCAGCAAAAAGGGCTGATTTCCCTCTATCGAGGGTCCGGGCCGGTTTCTTGCGAAGATTTTTTCTCTTTTTTGCTTGACACCCTCCGGAAGCAGTGACATATATTTTATAAAATATAACATCATCGTTTAAACGCAGCCCCTTAAACGGCCGGGTGCAGAATTGATGCTGTTCTTACTCGAGGGAGTCGATCACTATGACCTTCATTCCAGAGCCCGAGGAGCAGGTTAAAACCATGCCAATGCCAAAACCGCTTTCGGCCCCCGGCTTTAATCACGCCAATACCATTGCGCACGCGATCGTCCGAGCCTTGCAGCGCCACGGCGTCAGCACGACTTTCGGACAAAGTCTGCCCACCATGTTTCAGCTCGCGGCCGAACAGGCAGGCATGAAACAAATTGCCTATCGCACGGAAAATGCCGGCGGCTGCATGGCTGACGCCTACGCCCGGCTATCGGGAAAGCCGGCGATCGTTACGGCGCAGAATGGCCCGGCTGCTACGCTGCTGGTCGCGCCTCTTGCCGAAGCATTGAAAGCCTCCGTGCCGATCATTGCGCTGGTCCAGGACGTCAACCGCAACCAAACCGACCGCAACGCGTTTCAGGAATTCGATCACACGGCTCTTTTCTCCCCGGTTACAAAGTGGGCACGTCGCGTGACGGAGGCTTCCCGCGTCGAGGACTACATCGACCAGGCATTTGCAATCGCCTGTTCAGGCCGACCCGGTCCCGTCGCCCTGATGCTTCCAGCCGATCTGTTGCTCGACCAGGCGCCCTCGGGCCGGCGCAAGGCATCGCTTGGACGGTTTCCGCTGGATCGCGCGGTTCCCGCGCAGGAATCGATTCAACGAGCGGCGAAGCTGCTTGCCGCCGCGAAGCGTCCCGTCGTGATAGCCGGCGGCGGCGTACATATTTCCGCCGCTTGTGATGCCCTGGTCCGCCTGCAGGAGGAGGCCCATCTGCCAGTTGCGACAACCGTCATGGGCAAGGGAGCCGTTGACGAACGACATCCGCTGTCAATCGGCGTAGTCGGCTATTCTATGGGTCCCAACAGTGCAACGCGACACCACCGCAGGCTCATCGCCGAAGCGGACGTCGTTTTGCTCGTCGGCAACCGCACGAATCAAAACGGGACGGATTCCTGGCAGCTCTATCCCAGGGACGCCGCCTATATCCATGTCGACATCGACGGCCTGGAGGTCGGCCGCAACTACGAATCACAGCGCCTTGTGGGAGATGCGCGCCTGACGTTGAACGCCCTTGCGGATGCCCTCGGGACGATGGACCTGTCGGAGCGCAAAAACCGGCGCCCGGAAATCGAACATGCCATTTCTTCCGGGCGCGAGTCCTATCTGAAAGAATCTTCCGAAGTTCGGAATTCATCTTCGATTCCGATTCGCCCGGAGCGAATCATGTGCGAGCTGCAACGGCATCTCACGCCGGAGTCTGTCGTAGTTGCCGATGCCAGCTATTCTTCCATATGGATCAGCAACTTCCTGACATCGCTTCGCGCCGGGATGCGTTTCATTACCCCGCGCGGCCTGGCGGGTTTAGGGTGGGGCTTGCCCATGGCCCTTGGCGCAAAGATCGCCAGGCCGGGGTCGGAAGTCTTCTCCGTCGTTGGAGACGGCGGCTTCGGCCACGTTTGGTCGGAGATGGAGACGGCGGCCCGCATGGACATTAAGGTGACAATACTTCTGATCAACAACGGCATTCTGGGCTATCAAAAACATGCGGAAAACGTGAAATTCGGCGCGCATACCTCCGCGGTGCAGTTTCACGCGGTCGATCATGCGGCAATCGCGCGCGCCTGCGGATGCGACGGGATTCGCGTCACCGATCCGAGCGAGCTTAGCGCCTCCCTTGCCCACGCCAGGAAATCGCCCCTGACTACATTGGTTGAAGTAATCTGCGATGAGAACGCGTTTCCCCCGATCACGGCCTTCACGCCGGAAGCCGAGGTGAAGTCATGAGCAAAAAGCGCGTTGCGCTCGTAACCGGCGCCGCCAAGGGAATCGGTCTGGCAACGAGTCGCATTTTGCTGGCCAACGGCAACCATGTCGTGATGGTGGACTGCAACCCGATCGACGCTGAAGGGTTGCTCCGCGAAGATCATCTTTTGCGGGTGACAACCGCGGTCGTGGACGTTGCGGACCTTAACGCCGTCAGGGACCTGAAAGAGCGCATCGAAGCAGAAATTGAGCCGGTGTCCGTTCTGGTCAACAACGCCGGCATCTCGCCAAAGCGCCCTGACGGCTCCTCTTCCGGGATTCTCGACGTGACCGAAAACGAGTGGGCACAGGTCATACACATCAATCTTACCAGTGTCATGCTGTTGTGCCGGCTGTTCCTGCCCGCCATGAAGGCCGGCGGTTTCGGCCGCATTGTCAATCTGGCGTCGCTTGCCGGCCGGACCAAATCAGTGGTCGCCGGTCCGAGTTATATGGCCTCCAAGGCCGGGTTGATCGGGCTTACCCGCGCTATCGCCTCGGAGATGGGGCCGTTTGGTATAACAGCCAATTGCGTCGCGCCCGGGCGCATCCTGACCGATATGGCGCGGCAGGCGGGCCCGGAAGTAAACCTACGCTATGCTGAAAAAATACCTGTGCGGCGGTTGGGAACACCGGAAGAAGTCGGGGAAGCCATCGCCTTTCTTTGCGGAGAGCAGGCCGGATTTATTAATGGGGCCATTATCGACATCAATGGCGGTTTCTTTATGCCTTGAGGCAGGTCCCCATTGAAAATGAAACATAGTGCAAAGGATCCTGAAAGGAGACATCATGTCAAAGATCATGAAATCATTGTTTGTTTTCGGAGTGCTTGTCTTTGCTGCAACGGGATTCGCTCTGGCCGCGGGTTTCCCGGACCACGAAATTACTCTGATCGTTAACTACGGCGCCGGCGGAAATACTGACGGGGCCTCGCGCGCACTGGGTCAGGGGATGGAAAAGGCGCTTGGAAAGCCGGTGATTGTAGAAAACCGGCCGGGGGCATTCGGGACCCTCGGACCATCGTATGTCGCGCGTCAGGCGGCAGACGGCTATAATGTGGGCGTCGTCACTTACTCGACCATAGCCATAACTCCACATCTTATGAAGGTAAACTATACTATCGATAACTTCGATTTCATTTACGGTTTTGGACGTTATCGTTATGGCGTGGCCGTGCGAAGCGATTCTCCGTACAAAACCATCAAAGATCTCGTAGCAGCGGCAAGGAACGGCAAAAGCATGTTTTTTGGCGCCCCGTCGGCCCCGAACAATCTTGCCTTGTTTGAGCTGGGCCGCCTGACCGGCGCCAAATTCGAACAGGTATTCTACAAATCCGGGGCGGAAACGGTCACCGCGCTACTGGGGGGGCAGGTAGAAGTTATCGTGCAGAATCCGTCCGATATTTTGCCGCATGTGAAAAGCGGAAAAATGCGTTTGCTGGCGTCCGCAAGCCCCGTGCGTTGGCCCGAACTGCCTGACGTGCCGACCGTGAAGGAGCAGGGCTATCCAGTGGAAATCGATTCCTGGCTCGGGATCGCCGTACCGAAAGGCACTCCGCCGGACGTGATTGAGAGGCTCGCCTCGGCGGCCGGCACCACAATGATGGACTCGGTGGTGCGCGATAACCTCAACCGGATGGGTGTCGATCCCGCAAACCTGAGCGGCAAAGAATACAGGGACACCCTCAAGCAGGGCTATGAAAAAATGGGTAGCGCCATCAAGGCCGCCAATTTGCCGCGTATCGACTGAATATGAGTTCATGATCCGGTATAAGGAGGAGGAGCGGCACGCTCTTCCTCGGAGAAGAATAAACATGGCAGTGAGGGTTCGAAATCAGAAGGATTTCTGGGCGGGAATCTTGTATGCGGGTTTTGGAGCGGCGGGGCTGGCCATAGCCCGACACTACAGCCCGGGTACTTCCGCACGGATGGGGGCCGGATACTTCCCGACGCTGCTGAGCGGCTTGCTGATGGTTTTCGGTATGATTGCACTGGCGCGCTCGTTCCTGCGCGATGGGGAGCCGATAGGCAAGCTGGCATGGAAACAGTGCCTGATCGTATGCGGCGCTGTGGTGGTCTTTGGCCTGCTGCTGAAAGGGGCGGGGCTTCCTGTCTCACTGGCGGCGCTGATTCTGCTCAGTGGACTGGGAAGCGGCAAGTCCCGCATCGATTTACGTACAGTTGCGGTCATGCTTGGTCTGATCGTATTCTGCGTGCTGGTCTTTATCAAAGCTTTGGGCGTTCCGATACCCCTGCTAGGCTCATGGCTCGGCAGGTAGCGAGGATCAACGATGGAGTTGCTGGACCACCTGTCGCTGGGCCTGCAAACATGCATGAGTTTGAGCAACCTTCTCTACTGCCTTGTCGGCGTCATCGTCGGCACCGCGATCGGGGTCTTGCCCGGATTGGGACCGGTGGCGACCATCGCCCTGCTGCTGCCAATGACCTTTGGCTTGAAGCCGGTGTCCGCGCTCATCATGCTCTCCGGCATCTACTACGGTGCGCAGTACGGTGGATCGACGACCTCCATCCTGGTAAATCTTCCGGGTGAAGCCTCTTCGGCGGTGACAACCATCGACGGCTACCAAATGGCGCGCCGGGGGAACGCGGGTAAAGCACTGTCGACCGCCGCAATCGGCTCCTTTATCGCCGGAACGACCGCAACCTTCGTCATCGCACTGGCGGCGGCGCCGCTTGCCGAGATGGCCCTCAGATTCGGACCGGCAGAATACTTTTCCTTAATGGTGCTCGGCCTGGTCATGTCGATCGTGCTGGGCGCCGGCTCGCTCCTCCACGCCGCGGGTATGGTTGTCCTGGGGCTGCTGCTCGGGCTGGTGGGAACAGACGTAAACTCGGGAACGGCCCGCTTCACTCTGGGTTTCCCGGAACTGATGGACGGCATCAATTTCGTAGTCATCGCCATGGGTGTCTACGGGTTGGGCGAGATAGTAGCCAACCTGCAGCACGAAAATATAAGGGAGCCCATACCGACCAAGGTGAGCGGCTTTCTGCTGACACGGGAGGATTTTAAACGCATTTTGCCGCCGGTGGCGCGTGGATCGGCGATCGGGTCGGTGCTGGGTATTTTGCCTGGAGGCGGCGCCTTGTTGTCATCCTTTGCATCCTATGCCCTCGAGAAAATGGTATCCAAGACGCCGGAGAAATTCGGCCGGGGGGCCATCGAAGGCGTGGCCGCGCCGGAATCGGCAAACAACGCCGGCGCGCAGACCTCGTTCATTCCAATGCTCACCTTGGGGCTCCCTTCCAATCCTGTCATGGCCCTTATGATCGGCGCGATGATCATCCACGGCATTCAGCCCGGACCATCGGTCATGACCGAACAGCCGGCGCTGTTCTGGGGGCTCATCGTCTCGATGTGGATGGGCAATCTGATGCTGCTGGTGCTCAATCTGCCGCTGATCGGGATTTGGGTGAGGATGATAGCGGTACCCTATCACCTGCTCTATCAGGCAATTCTGGTGTTCTGCGCAATCGGCGCCTTCGGGCTATCCAATAGGACTTTCGATCTTTACCTGATGGCGGTCTTCGGTTTCCTCGGCTACATTTTTCGCAAGCTGGGGTGTGAACCCGCGCCGATGATGCTCGGTTTTATTTTGGGACCGATGATAGAAGAGTACTTGCGGCGAGCCTTGCAGCTCTCCAGAGGGGACCCGATGGTGCTGGTCACCCGGCCGGTCAGCTTGGCCATGCTGTGTGTGGCGCTGGTTGCGCTGCTGGTGGTAATAAGCCCGAGGATGCACAAAAAACGGGAGGAAGCATTCCAGGAGGAAGTCTGAAAGGTCTCGCCACCGGGGAAAGGGGTCATCGTCGTCATGCTCCGCTTACAACCGGCGGCCAATTACTGTTTCAGACCGGCCGGCTCTTTTTTTTTATATTTTTTATAATTTGTTTCTTGTCATCAGCTTCTCCGTGCTCATTGTAGTATTGTATTACATGAAAAGGGTCGGTATTGACGTTGCTGGAGTTGGCCGCCGGGGCCGAAGCTGCCGCGCTTGAGTTCATCGGGCCCGGCAAACCGGCCCGGATTTCCCGTGCTTGAAAAGTTAGACAGCGCGGCGGACAGCCAAACTCGAGTTCGACCCAACCCATTTGAAAATCAGATCGCCCGATTCACGCCGAACAGGGGAATTTTCGAAATCATGAAGGCAGAGCTAACACCGCTACCACGAGAAAATATAACGGCCAGGATTTATCGGCAGATGAAAAGCCGGTTGATGACCGGGACCCTGAAACCTGGCGATACCCTAAAGCTGCGTTCGATAAGCGAAACGTTCGGCACCAGCCAGACACCGGTCCGGGAGGCTTTATTACAACTCGTATCGGAGCGGGCGTTGGCGATGTCGCCCGGAAAATCCATAACTGTACCTATTTTGGGCAAAAATAGACTCCAGGAACTCCGTGACATTCGGCTTTGCTTAGAGATGCTGGCCACCGAACGAGCGACGCCGCTCATTACCGGAGCGGAAATATCGAAACTTCAAAAGATCCATAAAAAAATGCACGGAGATAAACTCAAGGAAGAGAAAGAGGGCGTGCTAAGCAACAACTGGGAATTCCATTTCGTTTTATATCAGGCGTCACGCATGCCGGAACTCCTAGCCATTATCGAAGGGCTGTGGGCGCAAACCGGTCCGTCGCTTTCCTATCTTTATCGCAAACCATTTGTGCATCTCTACGACGAGCACCCTCACCTGCAACTCATCGAGGCCCTCAAGCGGCATGACGTGCCGGCGGCAGTCGCGGCCATTAAAAAAGACGTAGCCGGATACGGCGCTGCTTTGATGGATCGCATGTTCGAAGTGGTTCGCGATGAGGCCGGCAGCCAGAGGTCAGGTCTACACTCTTGACAATGCGCCGTCGCAAAGCATGGGGCGAGAGGCTTCGCTTTGTCAGGAGTGTAGGTTTGACCCCTCGTATTTTCGCCACGTTTCCGCGGATATTCCGAGGAGCTTATTGATGCGGAGCTGGCCGGCGTCGGGCGCACCCGCGCCGGGGCTGCAGGGGGCGCCCCGATCCTGTCGAAGGGGACGACCCGGGGCGCTTTGGCGACGAAGAGCTTGAAGCTTTCGGCGTCGGCCAAGGCGTACTTTTCGGCCCATTTGCGCTGCGCTGGCGTGATTTTGCCTTCTTTCAGCGCCACAAGGACCAGGTCGTCCCGGTCGCGCTCGGCCAGTCTGCGCTTGAGGGACGCGACTTCGAGCGTCAGGTCGGCGTTTGGCGCAGGGCGTGTATGGTCGCAACCGCCTCGCTTTTTCCGGCTTCCATGGAAAGCCCCAGGGCGTCCAGCACTTCCTTGCAGGCGACAGCAGCGCCGCCTTTTGGCCCTTCGACCGCGCCGATCACCTCTTCGGTCCCGGCGGTCTCCGGAAGCTCGACCAGTTTGGCAATTTGCTTGAGTGATTCCACTTCGCATCTCCTGTCAGTGTTTGGTAAGAATCCCCCCTGCCCCCCTTTAGAAAAGGGGGATGAATTAAGTCCCCCTTTTCTTGGGGTTGTCAAGTATAACAACCAGTTTTTCAACGGGGTGACGAAAAGATCTGCTTTCGCTAGAGATGGAAAAACGCAAACTGGGCCACTACCCAACGGCGTTCATCGTTGCCACGAATCGTATGGACTGATATAGTCTCGGTTACGTGCATGCGTGTCCGGTTCGCTAGGGATGACCTTTTGCGGCCGTCGCAATTACGATCGAGGATAAGATGAGATTGGAGGCCATAGAAGATCGGATCAGGCGCAAGATGGAAGGCAGAGCTATCAGCTCGGGCGCTGTGGATCGGTTTCTGGACATGCTCCGGCATGTCTCGGAAGGAAATTCCGGCTACATGCCGTTGGATTCCGTCGCGACGCCCGATCCGAGCCGGTTGTTGGACGCGCAGTCCGAACTGAAGGATCTCCCGGGACTGGAGGAGCGCGGCGAAAAGTTACTGAACAAAGTCGCGGTCATCAAGCTGAATGGGGGCCGCAGCACCACCATGGGGACGCGGGTCCCCAAGGGAATTCTGGAGGCCAAGAACGGACGATCTTATCTTGAAATCATCATAGGCCAAATCGCGTCAATTAGAAGGAAATGGCGCGTGGACGTGCCGCTGGTTCTCATGAATAGTTTCTTTACACATGGTCCGACCATGGAAATTGTGAACCGGCACAACATTTCCGCGCTGACCTTTGTCCAGAATCAGGTTCCTCGCCTGGTGGAAGACACCTTGGCGCCGCTGGAAACGGGGACCGACGAAGACTGGGTGCCGCCGGGACACGGCGATGTCTACGAAAGCCTCAGAACAACAGGCTTACTGCGTAACCTCAGGGAACGGGGATGCCGCTGGGCCTTCATCAGCAACCTGGACAATCTGGCGGCCTGTCTGGAACCGTGGATAATCGGCCTGCTCGACCGTCACGAAATTGAATTCCTATTGGAAGTCACTGACCGGACTCCCGCTGACCGGAAGGGTGGGACCCTGGTGGTCAAAAACGGACGCCTCGATTTGCTGGAGATTGCCCAAGTGGCGCCGGCGGAGCGGGACGATTTCATGGACATCGACCGATTCCGGGTTTTCAATACCAACAACGTCTGGGTTGATTTGGAGGCGCTCGACCGGGTGTTGCAAGAGAGATCGCTCAATCTTCCCATAATTCAAAACCATAAAAGCATTGACGGAATAAGGGTCGTCCAGCTTGAAACCGCAATGGGAGCGGCAATTGGGTCGTTTCCCCGCTCTCGCGGCCTGAGGGTGGGCAGAGACAGGTTCTTTCCCACCAAAAAAGTCAGCGATCTTTTCGTGCTTCAATCAGATGTGTGCATACTGGATTCCATGTCCCGGTTGCAGAGGAATCCCTTGCGTCCCGCATCGCTTCCATTAGTCCCGAAAGTCTATTTTGGGGATGATTTCTTGGTATCTCCTCATAAGCTTGGAGAACGTTTCGAGGACCCGGCGTCAGTGTCAATGGTCCTGGCTTCCTCGCTGGAGGTGAGAGGACCGGCTTATTTCGAGCGGGATGTTCGGATCGAAGGGGAGGTTAAAATTGACGCGCGGACCGGTAAGAACTGCCGTATCCCACGCGGGAGCGTTCTGCGCGACTGCAATTATCCGTAGATTGATTTCTCGCGGGAGGCGTGCCTTCACTCTTCACCCTGGCAATGACGCGATTTCCTGAGACTTACAAACATCATACCATCGGACAATTTTTCCTGGGCGACCGGCATAAATTAATCCGGATAAAACGGGAGGGGTCATGGCAAATTCTGACAAAAAGGCGTTGAGCAGCTTTAAAGCATACGACATACGCGGGCGCATCCCTGGCGAGTTTAATGAAGAGATGGCCTATAAGATCGGCAGGGCCTACGCTTCCATGCTTTCCCCATCGAGGGTATGCGTCGGCCGCGATGTGCGGCTCTCCAGTGAGGCGATTTCAGCCGCGCTTACAAAGGGACTGAACGTCCAGGGATGCGACGTTGTCGACATCGGCCTTTGTCCCACCGAAGAAGTCTACTTTGTCACGTCGCACATGAAACTTGGCGGGGGCATCATGGTGACGGCCAGCCACAATCCGGTGGACTACAACGGCATGAAACTGGTCAAGGAGGAGTCCCGGCCTATAAGCGCTGACACGGGATTGAAGGACATAGAGCAAATGGTTCTGGCTGAGGCTTTCAAAGCGGAGTCCGCGAAAAAGGGTTCTGCTCAGTCAATTGATACCAGAGACGCGTACGTGGAACATCTCCTCGGTTACGTTGATCCGGCGAAGATCGCCCCACTCAAAGTCGTCATGAATTGCGGAAACGGATGCGCGGGTCCTGTGATTAACAAACTTGAGCCCAGACTGCCTCTGGAATGCATCAAAATGTTTCCTGAACCGGACGGAAGTTTTCCCAACGGCATTCCGAACCCAATTCTTCCGGAGAACAGGGGGGTCACCGCGGAAGCCGTTATTTCGAACAAGGCCGACCTGGGGATAGCCTGGGATGGCGATTGCGACCGGTGCTTCTTCTTCGACGAAAAAGGGCAGTTCATTGAAGGGTACTACCTGGTCGGGTTCCTGGCCAAGGCCTTTCTCAGAGGCCGTCCCGGCGCCCGGATAGTTCACGATCCAAGGCTGATATGGAACACGGTCGAGATGGTCCGGGAAGCAGGCGGAATCCCGGTCGTCACCAAGGCCGGCCACGCCTTTATTAAGGAGAGAATGCGTCAGGAAGATGCTATTTATGGCGGTGAAATGTCAGCGCACCACTATTTCAGGGACTTCGCATACTGTGACAGCGGTATGATTCCATGGCTTCTTCTTGCGGAATTGATCAGCGCTGAAGGCAAGCCGTTTTCGGAACTCATGCGAGCTAGAATGGAAAAATACCCGGTGAGCGGCGAGATTAACCGGACCGTCTCCGATCCACATGGGGCCATGGCCGGGATCGAGACCAAGTACAAAAATTATGCTTTGTCCGTCGACCATATCGACGGCCTGAGCATGGAATTCAAGGACTGGAGATTTAACCTCCGTCCTTCAAACACCGAACCTGTCATACGATTGAACGTGGAAACCAGGCAGAACAAGGACTTGCTGCACGAAAAGACCCAGGAACTATTAGCGTTGATAGAGGCCCTAGCTAGAAATTGATGGCGCCTGAGAACCCCACATCGAAGCTATACTGGGTCAGCGTGGACGTCCCGCTTGCCGACGACGAGAAGGGCTCCGGTAAGGCAAATACGAAGAAGAACAGGCTGCTTTGACCGTTTAGGTTCACGTCTCCGGAGCCGCGTATTCTCAGCCAGCTTCCTTTCAACCACGCATTGAGACTTATCCGGTCGGTAACGGGAAAGCTTGATTCCATAATTCCTTCAAGAAAAAGCCCGGTCTTAGAGAAAGCATACTCGGCCTGTTCCGAAATATCCTGCCGTCCCAGAAAGGGGACCAAGAAGTTGAAGTAGGTGCCGCCGTGATTGAGGTTGAGAGGCAACCTCAAACGACCGCTGGCGAGCCCTGCTATCATCGTTCCCTTGAAATATGGGCCGAGGATTTCACAGCCGATGTACGGGATCGTAAATCGAGCATCGAAGTCACCGCCATAATCCGGAAAACTGAACGTTTGAATTGTGGGGAACGGAGTGAAGACCAGGAGTCCGTAACTGGGGATAGGCTCAGGATCGGAGAACCGCACGGTGGTGCGATCGAATTTTATCCCCGCGACAAATGCAAGGTTTTGAGCAATTCTGCACGAACCACCTAATTCATACTGAGACCACTGGAGCCTCGATCCCGTCCAATCCCACGCCTGGGGAGGAATCTGCCCGATGGCGGGACCCTCACTTGCCTGAAATCCTATGGTTCGCGGAACGTTCGCCGAAATGCTGCCAAAAAAATTCAGCGTCGGTGTGATCCTGGTATCGACGCGGATTCCCCCGACCAGGAGGTCGGCGTGCTGTATCTTGGCATCCAACGGATACGAGTCGAGAAGGGAGCCATAGTTGGGGAAGAGCAAAAAGGGGCTGAGCACCTGGGTCGGTGGGATGTTGAGATTGAAGTTGAGTCCAAGCGCTTTGTAGCCCAGTTTGACCGTGGGCCAGATACTGATGTCTCCTACGTTCAGCCCGGGAAACGAAGCTTGGCCTGTCCCCACTGGCGACCCGCCTGAGAGGAACGAAGAAGAGGTCACATCCTGGGCAAAAGCCGGCGCAAGACATGTGACAATAATAGCCAGGGCAATTAAAATGGCCCAGTGCCTCGTCATAACGCATACCCCCATACAATTAAACCATGGGATAAGAAGACCCTACCCTTCAGGTGGGTTTCTCATTTCATGGAAAATACAACTTAGAGTTATTCGCGTGTTTGTTAGCATAAGCTTGGGCTCGGTGCAAGCGATTCTTCCTGCGAGAGCAGTGCGAATGAGTGGTGTTCATGCCGAAGCGCGGTCATGTTAGTAACATCTATAGCAAGTGTTAAAAGCAATGTCCCGTTACGAAAAGCGCCTCTTGGAAAATGGTAGGTGCCGGCCTCCGTGCCGGTACGTGTTTCGGATATAAGACAACTATAGGAGTTCTCGAAAGTTATCACGAATTGACTCCTGGGTGCCACGGACCTGGGTTCCGCCAGGTCCGTGCCGGCGTTTTTGTAAAACAGTAAGATTGTCCCCCGCATTGAACACCAAATTGAAAAGCGAGCCGACGGTACGGTAAGGCTGGGAATCTTCCGAGTTATCGTGGCGATAGAACCGGCAGGAAGCACGGACCTGGCAAGGCCCAGGTCCGTGGCACCCAATACAAAAGGCATGGTTTGACAGAAGGGGCTACTATATAGTGATTCTCAAAAGTTTTCGCGGAATGAAGTCGCACTGCTGGACAAGCCAGCAGTGGCACCCACAATTCAATCCGTGATTACTTTCGAGAACCGCTATAGTTGTTCCCAAAAGCTCTTCCCGAATGAGGTCGCCTGCGTTGGCGGGACACCCGCGAATAAATCCGTGTTTACATTCGGGAACTACTATTAATGGAGACTTTGCGGGAATGCCAAATTACCAGACTTGCGTCACGGCTCGATAGGGCGGGACAAGGACCGGAGGGGCTTGGCAATACTGTCCGGAAGCCGTTCTTTGGGGAACGGCCTCCGGACAACAGTTCAGGCGGCTGTCAATTCGTAGCTCAGGCGGTCGTTTTCCAGGTTGACGGTTTTGATCTTCACTTTCATTCCGGGCTTAATCGCGTCATCGCTAAGCGACTTGTCCAAACGGCCGAAAACCTTTGTCCCATCGGGGAATTCAGCCACACCCAGCACGTACGGGGCGTCCTTTTCGAACCCTGCGGGAGCGAACATTGCCTTGGTGAACGTAATAAGAGTGCCTTCGCCCGTGACAGCGTACCATTCCATGTCACTGCTCAGGCAGACGTCGCAATCGCTTCGCGGTGGAAAGAATTTCGCGCCGCAACGCATGCACACAGTCCCTCGAAGCTCGTTGTCTTTCAAAAAATCGATGAACTGTTCAGCTTTCGTGGTCCCGGTGAAGCTTATGATACCGAATTGTTCGAAGCCCATGTTTCTTTCTCCATTAAGCTCTTCACAAAATCGCCGGCTGGCAACTGTCTGACTGGATCGATACGCAACTCCGAAGGCATCCCCCAGCGAGTTACATAATATGGGAGTTTTTTGGGGAGGGGTCCGGGGAGGCCCTTTTTTGCAAAAAAGGGCCTCCCTGGTCTTACTCTGCCATTTTCTCCCTCACTCTGCCCCAAAAATGCTCACGTTGCCGTAGATTCCGACACCGCCGATATTATGGACGAGTCCGATTTTTGCGTTGGGGACCTGCATTTCACCGGCTTCCCCCCGCAGTTGTAGAATTATGGTTCTGATTTGGGAGCCCCCTGTCGCTCCGATAGGGTGTCCCTTGGAAAGGAGCCCACCGTCGACATTCACGGGTATTTTGCCTTCCTTATAAGTTTCTTTGTTTCGGATAAGTTCCTTGCCCTGGCCGGGCTCGGCAAAGCCCAGGTCTTCGTAAGCCATCATTTCGGCTATGGTGAAGCAGTCGTGGACTTCAGCCACATTTACGTCCGAGGCCTTGATTCCGGCCATGTCGTAGGCCCTTTTCGCGGCCAATTGAGCGCATCTCAGCCCGCTGAATGTATCCCGCCCGGACATATTTATCGGGGCGGTGGCCATACCCAGGCCTTTGATCCAAACCGGCTTTTGGCTCAGTTCCTTGGCCTTCTCTTCTGAAGCAAGAATAATGCATGAGGAGCCGTCAGCGTTGGCGCAGCAATCGAACATTTTCAACGGCGTCGCTATATATTTTGGTTCGAGGACTTGCTCAAGGGTAACGGCTTTGCGAAACACCGCCTTGTCGTTGATCTGCCCGTACGTGGAGGCTTTGACTCTGATCAGGGCCAGGTCTTCCTCTGTGGTGCCGTATTGGGTCATGTGGCCTCGGGCGAACATGGCATAATAAGCAGGCATCATTGTTCCAAAGGGCGCTTCCCACTGGATGTCTGCTCCTCGGCCCATCCTTTCTTGCGACTCCGCGGAGGTGATCTCGGACATCTTCTGAAACCCCAGGATGAGCACCACGTCATGGAGTCCCGAAGCGATCAATGCATAGGCGGTGCGCAGGCCGCTGGAGCTTGAGGAGCACACGCTTTCAACATAGAAAGTGGGCTGCGGATTCAGCCCCATGTACTCCGCCATGAGCCCGGCGGGTGTTCTTTGTTTGTCGTATTCCGGTGCAGAGCACACCACCGACGCATCTATTTGCTCGGCTTTGAGTCCCGCATCCAACATAGCGGCCCGGTAGGCCTCAAACGCGAGTTCTCGGATGGAACCCGGGTACGATCGCACGAAAGTGCTTTGCCCAACACCGATGACAGCGACCCTTGGTTTCGCCATTTACTTCTCCTTGTATCGGGATGGAAAGTTTTTCAGGCGCGATTGGGATTTCAATTCGTTATAGTGAACTTCTCACGCTGCAAACGTTTATGTTTTGTGAATATTATCATGTGTGGACATGAACATCAACGGCGGATTTGCACAACGTTAACTGGGCGCTGTCCCGGTCAGATCATGGACTCCAATAATGAACGATCTCCTGCACTGCCGGACAAGCGGCAGAAACTGGGTCAAAACTGAGAATTTCACCCCAAGGTCGGTACGGGTCCCGCGGGACGCGGGATGAACCGCCTGGAACCAGGGCGCTTCTCGAAGCGCCCCTACCCTGAGATCCGTCCATTTCAGGGTCTTGAGACAGTTTCAGCAGTGACACCCATCCTTCTCACGTCTCGTTTAGTTAGTGCCCGGGAGGCTCTGCCTGGGAACAAGAACGCCACATCAGTTCATCAGGGATTTCAGCCGTGTGAGAGTTCCTTTCTCCACCGCGGTCTCCAATACAGGGGCGACGTTTGGCGAAGACGCCGGCCCCTTTAGCTTCAGGATCATCGTTACCGGGGTTTTTACCACTTGGGGAGGCTGGCCGGGCTTTGCTTCCTTTGTATCACCAACGTCTATGCCGATTCGTTTCAGTTCCTTGTCAAGCCCGGTTGCTGCGAGGAGGCCCTCGTGTTTTTTAACGAATTGCTTCACCGCGGGTATTTTCCCGAGTGCGTCGCCCACCACAGTTACCGTGTGAATGCCGACCAGCGCGTCCAAGTCCATGGACGTCAAGCGCAGACTTCCTATCACGCCACACCCCAGATTAGGCCCTTTCAGTGTCAGATTGTCCGTCCGAGCCGTTCCCGAGGCTATCTGGAAATCTCCTGCCAGAGACTGGAATTCCAGGGGATCTTTCGCCTTGTCCGGGGATTGAGGGTTTATCAGGGTCCCAACCAAGAGTCGCGTCTGATCTAGTATGCCTCGGAGTCGGTCCGCTTTGATTCTCCCCTGACCAACATACGCAGAGACCCGGCCGTTGAGGCTCTCCACAGAACCGATCCCGTTCAGGGCCCCTTTGAGTTTCAGTGGTCCTTCAACGGCCCCGGAAAGGTTGCCGGTCAAATCGGGAACTTCTACCGAGGTGCCGTCCAGTTCAATGGTCCCTTTCATTTTTTCAACGGCCCAACCAGCCTTGTCCGGGCGATAATCCACACCCAATAGACGAATAGTCCCAGCGGGAGCCGCTCCTTTCTGGATAGGCTTTATGCTCAGTGCGGCTTCAATCGGCCCTGACAGGCCCATACCCGCGGCTGCGGGGACCAGCCGAGCTACATCTTTCAATTCGGTCTTTTTCACGTTGAGAGTTATGCCACGGAAATTTCCCGCGGCATCTCGCAGCATTCCGCTAGCCGCAACGTGGAGCCCGGGCATGGTCAAGCGACCGTTGGTCAGCAATAGCTCATCTCCTACAAATTTACCGGAAGCGCTCAGAGAGCCGTTCACTCCGCCTGGCTTTCTGAAGGCCTGCTGAATGGTTATGTCCAGATGAGTCAATGGAACCTCAGCGGTCCAGTCCAAGTTGGGCGGGAAACCGCTAAAGGAGACCTTCAAGGGAGCGCTGCCGGATACAGCGACCCCTGCCGGGGTCTCGATACCTCCCAGATCAAGCAGTCTTTTGTCCAGAACCACCGTCCCGTTCGCCTCGATCCGAGGTGAAGCCGACCCCACCCCGTTGGCAGACGCCTTGGCGGTCAGAAGGTCGCCGGCCTCCGATCCCCGCCTCACAGCGAGGACAGCGTCTTTGAAATCAAAAGCGCTTCCGTTTGTAAGGACTCTAGAATCCAACTGAACAACAGCGCCCGACATCCAAGGCGCTTTGGGGGTCAACCGGAGATTCACACCAGCCATGCTCAGGCGAATCAAGGCTTCGGGTTTCTGCTGGCGGACCTTGCCGTCCCGACTCGGCAGAAATTTCCCTTTGAAGGATAGGGTCGCTTTCTTCCCCGGCTCCTTGCGAAAAGATTGGTTCCACTTGATGGATGTCCCCGTAAGGTCTCCGGTCAAATCCATCCACAGTTGGTCCGCGTCGCCTCTTACGAGTCCTCGAACGGGGATCACGCCGCCGATTTCAAGGGTTTTCGGGATCTGAATGCCGAATCCTTTGAGCCAATGTGGCTCCACAGCCACCTCCCCCTTCAGGTCTATGCCGGGGTTCGGTGAAAATGGCTTGGTGACTTTACCCCCTATGGACGCAAGCCTGGTGGCCCCAAAGACTTCCATATTTTCCAGGAGTAACAGTTGAGGATTCACCTTGATGTGCGCCCATAACCGCAAGTGCTTGGCGATGCCTTTGATGCTTCCAGTCGGGGCTGCATCTTCCACCCCGAGAGCGCCTCCTACCAACCAGTCTTTGCCCGTGGTCCATTCTCCCTTGAGGCTGCCTTTGACAACTCCTTGAGATGGATCGAGGGGAATCTGTGCAGGCAAATGTGCTCTGATAAAACTTAATGGAAGAGAAGCCGTCTCTGCGGTCCCACGGATTTCTTCAACTGATGACAAATCTTCGGCCGCTACCAACTCTGCTTGGAGGCCTACTTGCGCGTGCCCCTTGTTTGCGGCTTTCAAGTCCAATTTACAGGTTATTCTGGGCCGCTGTGCGTCTTCCCACGAAAATCGGCCGCCAACCACGGCCGAGTCGAATTCCCTGAAAAGGGGCGTTGATGCCGGGAGTAACGCATGGAAAGGCTTGAGTTCCAATGATTCCCCCGAAAGGTCGATCTGCCCTCCTATTACGCGTGACAAATCGCTGTTCGCGGTGATAGTTCCTCCGATCTTGACCGCCCCGCTGTTTGCTTTGTCCACGCTGATCAACGCGGCCAGGTTCACAGCGAAGGAATTCCCCTCGTTCCGGCGAATCAGAGAGCCATCAAGTCCGTTGAGCGAGACCACTACTTCCCTGCCTGGGACAATCTGCCTGTCCGCCCAGTCGATTCGTGCATCCACCACCTTGACCTTATTCACGGACCACCGAAAGGTGCCGGCCTTTTCCGCAGGTCTTTCTTCAGGTCCGGCTGCTTGCGTTGCACCGGTGGGCGGGGCATCGACCCCGCCGTCTCCTTGAGTCTGCTTCTGTGCCGCCAATCGCGAAGCGGGTTCCGATGTTTCCTTGTCCTCGCCTTCGCGAATATGATCCACCGAGAGTCTCAATCCCTGCACGGTGATCGACTCCACCGATACCTCGCGGTTCAGCAACGGCCTTAAAGCCGGGGACAGTACCACCTTATCGGCTGAGAGGATTCTTTTTCCTCGTGGGGAATTGACCGAAATCCCCTCGAAACTCAAATGAATCAAACTGGGAAAGGAGGCAGAGATCTTCAGGGCCCCCAAAACAACTTCATGCCCTATCAAGGCCCCCAGCTTTTCCTGGACGTTGTTCCGGATCAGGTCGCTTTCCGGGAGGAAGCGGACAGCTACCAACGCGGTAGCTGCAATCAAGGCGATTAGGACTAGTAATACGGATAATACCTTGTAAAAACGACGCATCTATTTGACTCCGCGTTGCTGGATATCAATACGACTCGTTCCGGTCAAAGACGTTCTGCTGGATAGCCGATAAGAATCGAACACCTACGCTACATGCCCGTAAGTGCCGGCACCCTCGAAGAAGAGTGCGGACAACTTAAGTTCAGTTGACCACTGAAATACGGATCGGTTCTTCCCTTGAATGAAAATACATCCGGACCTTCCAGGCGCGGTCAGCGAAACGGCCCTGTATGGAGGGGTTTCCGGTGAAGGCTTTTTTTCCTTGTCTAATGCTCGTGGCTCGTTTAAATTTTGTTAAAATATTGATCATCGTGTCGAGAACCTGCATTTCTGCTCTAAATTCAGCGGAATGGTACCACGCGCCGTTTCAGCGAGCGCCTGTCCCAAGCTTCCAGCTTCGATCTGTCCAGATGGTCGTGGCGCAGCAACGGGACGGCATGAAAGCGGGACACCGCCGGATCTCGAACCGTTGACAAGCCGCCAAATCAGGAACTATATTTTACCATGATGACCAGAAAAATATTTGCTGTCGGCGACATTCACGGCTGTTACGACAAACTCGTAGCAATGATGAAGATCCTTCCCTGGGACAAGGACAATGGTGATTTGCTCTTGTTCATTGGAGACTATATCGACCGCGGTCCTAAATCCCGAGAAGTGGTGGACCATCTTGTAAACATCCGCAACAAGGGAGGAGAATTAGTATTCCTCAAGGGCAACCACGAAAAAATGCTTCTGGATTATTACATTCATCAGAAAGACCAGATGCTTTACGTGGCCAACGGCGGTGCGGAAACCATCGCAAGCTATGTGGAGGGAGGAATAGGGAGGAAGGCGTTTGTCCTCCCGGAAGACCACCTGGAGTTTTTCCTCTCGCTGAGCCTCTATTACGAAACTGATGACTACATTTTCGTCCATGCGGGACTCAGGGATGGAATCCCGATCGATACGCAGTCCGAAGAAGACCTTCTCTGGATCAGGGAAGAATTCATCTACTCCGCTTTCGATTGGAACAAGCGCATTATTTTCGGACACACGGCCCTTGAAACGCCTTTCGTGACCCCCGGCAAAATCGGGATAGACACGGGCGCTGTTTACGGCAACAAGCTCACCGCTGTAGAACTCCCCCGGATGAGGTTTTATCAAGTCTGATCGGTAAAGGTTTTCTTTGCCGGCCGGTTCTTCTTCCCCCCATACCTTCGTCCCTCAAATCCCCGCAATCACGAGGGCTACCACCCCAAGATTTGTGAGAACCACTTCTCCAAGATATCAATGCAGCGTTGGTCAAGTCTGAGGCGATGAACTCCCTCGGGAATCACGAAGACTTGTGCAAGGCCCGCGGGGGCCCTCTCGAACAATTCGTACGCCTGTTCCAGCGGTATCAACTCGTCAGCGTCACCGTGAACGATCAAGAGGTGTTTGCCTTTGAAATGAGCTATCCATCGGCAGGGCTCGATCGCTTCGAAGCCGTGTACCCAGTTTTTCACATCAGGAGGAAAAGCCGGGTCTCTAATGATCCCTCTTTTCCTGAAATCCGCTATTATTTTGTCAGGGTCTGCCTCGAAGATCTTAAAATCAGCAGGCGTGCCAACCACAGCAAGCCCAAATATCTGAGGATTGTCCGCAGCCGCGTAAATTGCGGCAGCACCTCCCCCGCTGAATCCTAGAACCACAATTCGAGTGGGATCGATATACGGGGTGTTGAGGACCCTATCTACAACGGTTTCCAGGTCCCGAGCCCACCCCATCATATCGAAATTGCCGCCGGAATCTCCGCACCCTCTGAAATTGAAGATGACCGCTACCAAACCTTTGGACGCGAGTTCCTCCGCCAGGCCGTCATATCCAGGGTCGTCCGGAGGCCTCTGAGCGCCGCTGCCAGGAATACCGTGGCATATGATTACAACAGGGTATTGCCTCGAAGGCTTGGCCACAGGGAAGAAGGTCCGCCCGCGGATCGTTATGCCCTCACAAACGGCCTGAAAAGCATCTTGCCGTCTATCTTTGAGGGCATCAGACACGGCAGTCGCACCCGGCCGGCTCTTGATACGAAGCGCGTCCAGCAGTTTGCCGAAGAATACTCTTATGAGATTCAATTCCATCGAGGCCATCCCGGCCGATACCGGCCACGCGCAATTACATTCGAACAGGAAACCATTGAGGAGGCCCTTTTACACAACGGATTGTACATGAGATCCACAAGCTTTGCTTCGGGATGGTTACCGCTGTTGTGATTACAAGGGGAGAAATTGCGCGTTCCGTGGGAATACGATCCCATGCTCAGCGGGACCGGCAGCCTGCCGGTCTTCTTGATAGAAAGGCTGGAAGCCTGTCCGACCAACGGGATTGTTTCGGCGCCGCCATAGCGGTGACATGGTCCATTACACCAGAAAGGCGCCGTGGCAAATTAGCAGGCAGGGAGTCCGCCCGTCAACCCCTGGGATACACTCGGCCGCAGGCCGCGCAGTAGTAGACCTTTTCCCGTGCTAAATACATGAAAGAACCCACAGCGCAAAGTACGCCGCCGAACATCAGGAACAGGCCCGTAAAATATAGCGTCAACAGCCTGGCAAACGAGTACCCCTCAAAGAAGGTGATAACAATGGCCCCGACCAGTCCCAAAAACAAAGAAACGCCGCAAAGCCCGAGAGACAACAAGCTTCGCTTGCGATCATAGATGTCTCTCAGGGCCGCGGAGGCCTTTCCTTGGCAATTGTCGCACGTAACGGTCTTTTGATCCGGGGTCTTGTTCTCGTATGCGTAGTCGTCTTCCACCGGCATTCCGCACACTATTTCATCCAGAGGGTCCTCGAACTGGGAATTGGTTTTTCGCCAATCGTAGGGGTGCGCAAACTCGTCTTCTTCCCTCACATCGGCCGTCAGAGGATTGCCCGCGGGCGAACGAAGCCTGGCCGGTCGTTCACGATTGCTCGGCGGGGGCGAAACGAACAGATCTCCCTTGCTGTCTGCCTGTTGCTGTTTTTGCCCGGCAAAATAATCTTGATCCTGTTGTTCCGCGACGGGTCTGTCGGCGCTGCTCTGCGAGCTTATCATTTCTTGAAATGAAACCCCGCAGCAAGGGCATATGTCGAACATCGTATCATGGGCCGCGAGGCAGGCAGGGCAGATGAAGCTGGATTTCTCAGCATCACCCGCAGACTTCCGGCCCGGAGCCGGAAAGGCATTTCGCCCGGTCAGCTCGTCTTGGCGGAGAATTTCTCGTTCCACCAGCATGGCATAGAACTTCTCCAACCCTACAGGCGTGAGATGGTATTTGGCGAGAAGGGTTTCGTCTCCCGTCCCTGACCGGAAATCCGCGAGAAAATCCTTCACTTTTATGCTGCGTTTTTCTTGAGTGCTTGGGGCCGCGTTCATGGTAATCACCTCATATAGGCAATGGCAGCTTTTTTATAGAATACAATGCATAAAATGTCAAGCGACATTCATATATTGTATCAATTATCTAGAAATTACTTTATATATTGGACCCCGAGGCACCGGGCTGAAACTGTGATCATTCACTTATGCGGGGGCAATTGCCGTTCTTTGTCAATGCGAGGAGTGAAATCCCGCGTTCCGCGGGAAAGCAATCTCTGCCTTCAAACGCTGAGATTGCTTCTCTACGTTCGCAATGACAATCTTTTCCACCCGTAAGTGAATGGATACCCGAAGCTCTTGATATGCCTTGCCAAGATTAAAAAGATGGGCTAACTTCTTTCGACAACAGATGCTTTTGGCTAGTCTGGGAAACGGCGAAACTAATCCATCGCGGAGCTGACCTTAAACTCAGTGGCCGGATGCGAACCAAGCGAGGAGTCAGTCAAGGGGGCAACCGCCCCTTGAATACTGCAATGAATACAAGAGCTTCGGTGATCATCACTAGCTTCTGTTTGCTTCTGACTTCCGCGTGGTTCGTCGCGCCTACCCGACGAGTCGCAGCGCAAGACCAGGCCAACCAGGTGTGCAAGCCGATGCTCGATAGGGTGGGGCCTATAGAGTTGGGTAAGGCGGGGTTGTTCAGTTGGACCTGCCCTCCTGAAGAAGGCTCCGGGAAGGGCTACTATGTTGTTTTCATAAGGCCGTCGGGCACATACGTTTTGCTGAAGGTTCCGCAGGGAAGGACCTCATTCGAATTCACGCCGGACACGGCAGGCCCGTGGCGCTGGCTTGTCATAAATACGGACCCGGATCGGACCAAACCGGATGTGGAATCTGACCCGGGCCGTTTTGATACCATCCCTTCCAAAGAGCCTTCAGAATGAGAAAGTCCCCGGTTTCTCAATCCTGCCTGTTCGGCGATTTGTGTTGAAATCTGCGCACGGGATAGGGTAGATTATATTGTTTATTTCAGCCACTTCATCATTGTCCCCGCCAGGAGGTAGAAACAAATGGCCGCTCGTATCCACAACTTTGGCCCCGGTCCGGCAGCCTTGCCGCTCCAGGTTCTGGAAGAGGTCAGGGAAGGGTTTCTCAATTTCAAGGACTCGGGAATGTCCATTGCTGAAGTCAGCCATCGCTCGGCCGTATTCGAAGACGTGCTGAACGATGCTGTGGCACGTATCAAGCGATTGCTGAAGCTGCCGGAAAATTTCAAAGTGCTTTTCTTGCAGGGTGGTGCAAGCCTGCAGTTCAGCATGATCCCGATGAATCTGATCCCGGACGGGTCGTCTGCCGACTACATTAATACAGGCACGTGGGCTACAAAGGCCATCGCCGAAGTACAGATACTCAACAAGCCCCATAAGGTTATCGCGTCCAGCAAGGACAGGGACTTTCGGTACATTCCGAAGGACTTCTCAGTGTCTCCGGGTGCGGCCTATTTGCACTTTACGTCAAACAACACCATAAAAGGAACACAGTGGCAGAAATTCCCCGACGCGGGACAAGTCCCTCTAGTGTCGGACATGTCATCGGACATGCTATCAAAGCCTTTTGATCCGCGCCCGTTCGGTCTGATTTATGCCGGTGCGCAGAAGAACCTGGGCCCCGCGGGTGTCACCCTTGTGATTATCAGGGATGACATGCTGGAGAGGTCGCCCAAAGACATCCCTACCATGCTGCGCTACACGACATTTGCGGAAAAGAATTCTCTGTACAATACCCCACCCTGCGTGGCCATTTACATGGTTCAGGTGGTGCTAAAGTGGCTGGAAGAGACAGTCGGCGGGCTTGAGGCTATGGCCAAGATCAACAAACAAAAGGCGGACCTGATCTACGGGGCAATCGACAAGAGCGGTTTTTATAAAGGGACTGCCGACTCTGACAGCCGATCCATGATGAACGTCACGTTCCGTCTGGCCGATGAGGACCTGGAAAAGAAATTCGTGGCCGAAGCACTGGCAAACGGAATGGGTGGCCTGAAAGGTCATCGCTCTGTCGGCGGATGCCGAGCTTCCATATATAATGCGATAGGACTTGACGTGGTTCAGGCACTTGTAGATTTCATGAGAGTTTTCGAACAAAAGAACGGGTGAGACTTGCCCGTCAGGGGGCCTGTTCGAGGCGGATGTTTTGCTACGTGCGGAAACGTTTGCCGCGTGGGGATGCGAATGCGTCTTTCACGGACTTGCCCCACGGCCGAGGTCCGGTTTTTCATGGATCCTCCTTGATCCTCCTGACCTGGAGAGGATTAGATTGATGTACCGTATTCTTGTTTCAGACAACGTTCATCAGCAGGGGATTGACCGATTCGCGGGGCGAGAGGGCTTTGCCGTAGACGTGAAAATGGGTCTTAGCCAGGATGAGTTGAAAGCGATCCTGGGAGATTACCACGCCCTGGTTATACGCAGCGCTACCAAGGTGACCAAAGAAGTGCTCGAAGCCGCCACGCAATTGAAGGTAGTGGGAAGGGCCGGCACCGGATTGGACAACGTGGACGTGGTAGAGGCTACGCGGCGAGGTATAGTGGTGATGAACACTCCGGGCGGAAACTCTATGGCTACCGCGGAACATTCCATAGCCATGATCATGGCCGCGCACCGGCACATACCTCAAGCCGTGGCCTCCATGAAAGAAGGGAAGTGGGAGAAAAAGAAGTTCCAGGGCCGAGAGATGACCGGACGGACCCTCGGGATAATAGGCCTGGGCAAAGTTGGAGGCCTGGTGGCAAGATTAGCCTCACGCGGATTGAAGATGAATGTGCTGGGGTACGATCCTGTTACAAGCGAAGAAGCGGCCGCCAATATGGGTGTGACTCTTGCCGACCTGGAGGAGATCTTTCGGCGTTCCGATGTCATAACCGTGCACACGCCTCTGAATGACGACACACGGGACATGGTTGATGCGGATGCTTTCTCGAGCATGAAGAATGGGGTCATCGTAGTCAATTGTGCTCGCGGAGGCATCATCAACGAAGATGCCTTGTTGGCGGCATTGGAATCGGGAAAGGTTGCAGCGGCCGCGCTTGATGTGCTGGCGGCCGGCTCGCCTGAAAAGCACCCTCTTGTTATGCACCCCAATGTCGTTACCACGCCTCACCTGGGGGCATCCACCAGCGAAGCTCAGATCAACGTGGCCGTGGCAATCGCAGAACAAATCATTGATTTCCTCGAGAAGGGCGTGGCCAGAAATGCCGTGAATTTGCCAACGATGGACGCGAAGTTGAGCCTCAAGGTAGGCCCTTACCTGGATCTCGCGCGCAGGCTGGCCCAGTTTTTAGCCGGTTTGACCCCGCAAGGCATTGTGGACCTGGAAATGATTTACAGTGGGGAAGTTGCAGGGTGGGATTTCGAGCCCATAACAAACGCGGCCCTGGTTGGGTTGCTCTCCGGATTTGAGGGCCAGGAGGTCAACCAGGTTAACGCGCCCATGATCGCTCGGGACCGAGGTATTCGGGTTTCACAGACCACCTTGACGGAAAGCGCAAATCACGGTTCCGCCCTGGAGATCAGAGTCAAAGCCAAGGATGGAAGCCTACGAAGTGTGCAGGGCGCGCTGATCAGTAGAATAGGCCACGAACCCCGAATAATCGGCATTGACAGATTCGTTACAGAGGCGGTGCCTGCGGGACCAATGCTCATTGTGACCAACAAGGACATACCGGGGATGATCGCCGGAATGTCGGGCGTTTTGGCCGCGGCCGGAATCAACATAGCCCAGATGAACCTTTCACGCGATCGTGTGGGGGGGAGCGCCATGTCGATCATAAACATCGACACGCCGGCCGAAGAGGGCACACTGGATGCTATTCGAAAAATTGACGGGATTCTGACCGTGAAGCAAGTGATCTTGGATCAATAGCTCGCGGTCGGCGCCCAGGCCGATCTTATTCGGCCTTCAAGAATGATATAGAAAGGCGTGAAATTTTGGGAACTCTTGTCATAGTTGGAACTCAATGGGGTGACGAAGGCAAAGGGAAGATCGTTGACCTGTTGACCAGTCGAGCAGACGTGGTGGTTCGATTTCAAGGCGGCAGCAATGCCGGACATACTTTGAAAGTAGGCGGAGAGCAGGTTATCGTTCATCTTATCCCATCCGGAATACTCTATCCTGATACGCTCAATGTTATCGGAAACGGCCTCGTGGTTGATCCTGCGGTCCTTCTTCGCGAGAAAGATGAACTGCGTAAAAGAGGGCATTTCAAAAAGGATAGCCAACTGATCATATCCGAACGCGCGCACGTGATCATGCCCTACCACAGGGTTATCGACCAAGGTCGCGAAGAGATCCTGGGCAGTGCAAAAATCGGAACTACAGGCAGAGGGATAGGCCCGGCGTACGAAGACAAGGCATCGCGCATGGGCATCCGAATGGGAGATCTACTGAGACCGGAGAAACTCCGGCAGCGAGTGACCGCGGCGCTTGAAGAAAAGAATTTCCTCATCGAACACAGGTTCAAACGCGCGAAGCTCGATCCGGATGAGGTTGTCAAGGAATACCTCGATTACGGGAAACAGCTTAAGCCGCACATCACCGATGCCGCGCAGGTGCTCCAGCAACGGGTAGCGGAAGGCCATCACGTTCTGTTCGAGGGTGCGCAGGGCACACTCCTGGACATCGATCACGGGACATATCCCTTTGTGACATCTTCAAATGTTGTGGCAGGAAATGTCTGCTGTGGATCGGGCGTCAGCCCCAATCGCTTGGAGAGCGTCTGGGGTGTAGTGAAGGCTTATTCCACTCGTGTGGGCCAAGGCGGGTTTCCGACCGAGCTGAACAACAAACTCGGAGAAGAGATACGGGAGACCGGTGCGGAATACGGAGCCACAACAGGACGGCCGCGTCGATGCGGCTGGCTGGACCTGGTCGTGGTAAACCACAGCATCCGCTTAAACGGTTTGAACGGCATAGCTCTGACAAAAATGGACGTGCTGACAGGCATCTCACCCCTGCGTATCTGTACCGGTTATAAGTTGGACGGAAAGGTTATAGACAGGGTCCCTGCCGAAATAAGTGACCTGGAACGCCTGGAACCTAAGTACAGGGAATTAAAAGGGTGGGACGAGCCGCTTCACGAATGCAGGTCCTTCGATGACCTGCCCAAGGGAGCACGGGACTACGTCGAAACCATAGAACACCTGACCGCCGTGCCTGTAACCTTGGTTTCCGTAGGCCCCGGCAGAGAGCAAAGCATCCTGCGAAAATCGCCGTTTTAGAAACTGCAAGAGTATCCGGGGAGGGCGTTTCTGCAAAAACGCCCTCCCCGGACCCCTCCCCAAAAACTCCTGTAATTTTCTAGCGTTGTCGCCTACTGAGGCAATGGTGCTTTACGAGCAGCCCCGGTGCCCGATTCCTGCTCCGAGCCGAAGAGACCACATATTGTAGGGCGGGCCGTTCCCGCCACGGGAATTCTAGGATGGCGGGCACGGCTCGCCCTACAAACTACGTTTGATGTGGGAACCCGTGATATTTTCCCGACGCCGGGGGATTTTGAAACTCCTGGGGTGCTGTTTCGGCAACGTCTGTGCAGCAGTTTTTGACTCATACCACTGTGCCGTCAAACAATGAATATTCAGGTGAATCAGACACGGACCTGCCAAAGCCCAGGTCCGTGGCACCCCTGGGCCGATATTGATTGGCTGTTGGGTGCCACTGACCTGGGAACCAGGTCAGTGCTGTTTTTGATCCAAGGTGGTCTGCGCCGTTTGAAAGCGAACTGGTATCAATCCGCAGGGAGGGCATGCCGGCCAGGCGAGTTCTATGACGGCGAGCACAGCTCGCCTCACACCCATCTCCCCGTTGTGCCGCCCTCACCCCAACCCTCTCCCAGAGGGAGAGGGGGCTGTTAGGGACCGCTTTGGAGTCCCTTCTCCCTCCGGGAGAAGGACAGGATGAGGGGAATTCGTCCTACAATTCGGCACGATCTGTAACCTTGTTGACAGCCTCTATGCTGTGCCCGTGCCACAGTCCGAGTAGATTGCTGGTTCCATTCTTACTGAGAACTGTTCGCTGCAAAGAGTTCTGTGACCCGTCTTGCATCCACGCGTGAATTCACCCGATGGAGTCCGCCTTATACGCGCACAGATCCCCGCACATGGTGCATGTTTCGTGGTCTTCCTTGCATGTGCGTCCACGGATTTCCCGTGCAAGGTCAGGATCGAGGGCTAATCTGATTTGTTCGTCCCACTCGCGGTTCTTCCGGGCCCGGCTCATTTTCTCGTCCCATTCCCACGCATCGCGCCTCCCGCGAACAATGTCCGCGGCGTGTCCGGCGACGCGAGCGGCAAGCACGCCCATTCGCACGTCGTTCACGTCCGGTAAGCCCAGATGCTCCGAAGGAGTCACATAGCATAGGAAATCAGCCCCGTGCATAGCTGCCACGGCCCCTCCGATTGCAGAGGTTATATGATCCAGTCCCGGCGCAATGTCGGTGACCAGAGGCCCGAGCACGTAGAAGGGCGCATTGTCGCACAACTTCTTCTGCATCATCATTTGAGCGGGTATCTGATCCAGAGGCACATGTCCCGGCCCCTCGATTATGGCTTGCACGCCTCTTTCACGGGCACGGCGGTTCAATTGCCCCAGCGTCACCAGCTCTTCCACCTGGGCCTGATCCATCGAGTCTGCAATAGCTCCGGGTCTGAGGCCGTCACCGAGGCTGATGACCATTCCGTACTGCTCGCAGATATCCAGCACCTCATCGTATCGCTCGAACAAGGGATTTTCTTTTTTGTTGGCCCGCATCCACTTGGCCAGAAAGCTTCCACCTCGGCTCACTATACCGCAAACTCTGGGCTTGTTTTCCAGATGCGCTAGAGCCGAAAGCGTGACGCCGCAGTGGACGGTGACAAAGCTTATGCCGTCTTCCCCGTGCAGGCGGATCGCGTCGAGCATTTCTTCGGGTTCCATTCGCTCCACACCGCCGCGTTTGCGAACCGATTCGACAAGAGCCTCATAGATCGGGACCGATCCCACGGGGACCGGTGAACTCCGGACTATCTTTCGTCGCACAGACCGCAGGTCGCCGCCTGTGGACAGATCCATTACCGCATCGGTGCCGGCTTTAACTGCCGTTTCCAGCTTACGCAATTCCAGGTCCTCGTCATGAACGTCGCCCGACGTGCCAATGTTGGTATTGACTTTCACACGAAGGTTTTCCCCGACCGCGAGGGGCTTGCCCGTAGGCGGAGCCTTGCAGACTGCTATCCGACCTTTGACGAAGCTTTGCTCGAAAGTTCGTTCATCCACGCCCTCTTCAAGGGCGATTTGTTTCAAGACGTGGTCCAAGACAATCTTCTCCATAAGTTGAATTTGCCGTTAGTATAGAAGCATGCAGCGGCATTGTCCATCCTAGAACCGGCAATAGACCATTTCTTAGCCGGTACCGGGTCGCATTCAAAGTTTGGCATAAATCGTCCGCCCTGCCCTGTCACATCAGCGCGGGCATGATTAATTACTAGAATAGGAGGCAAGAGCCTCTCGAAACCGCCGACCATTTCCAAGCGCGGCTGTACATGCCATTTGAGCTTGTCCAAGCTGTTATTGACAAGGAGAAAACCATGTTCGACTGCAAATTCATTACCAGAGAGATGTTGGCTGATCCCATTGAAGTACGGACCAAAGATAAGGGCGAGTTGACTTTTTATGACGCAAAAGCAATTGCAGATAGAAGGGCCAAGGAGCTGACCACAGATCCCGTGCTCCTGTCCTGGTTCGACAAGAAATCCGGCCGGTATGCGCCGGACGTAACCTGTTGCGGCACGGAAAAGCCGACCTGGCTGGTGTACGCGGAGTCACGGGGCGGCAGATACTCTGTGGACATTAACGACGAGGACTACGTTTTCGTCTACCGGGAAGGACTGTCAGGGTCCTAGAAGCTGATGAACGGCCTGTCAGGATCTCCTGATACTTCTAGATGATCCGGCACTGGGACGCGGCCTGGAGGCTGTCTCAAAACCATTGAGTACAGGGGGCCCGTGTACGGCGCGCACCTGCGTGTGCGCCCAAATAGAGGGCAGACACGCAGGTCTGCCCCTACAGGGTCACCTAGGCTTGTCGTGGAACAGGGAATTCATTTCACCGGTTAGTAAGCGCATGGGTATAAGGCTACCTTCTCGTCAAATTCCGCCTCACTGGTCCACGGTGAATGGAGGGGCCTCGATCTTCGGCTTATAATCCGACTGAGAAGGGCCTTCGTGAACATGCGCGCACTTCTTCTTGCGCAGGCCGAAGTATCGGAGCACCAGATCCTTTTTCATAAGCTGAATCGCCCGCGCAGGATCAACTCCCTTGGGACAAACGTTGGAGCATTCCGCAGCATAGTGGCAGTTAAAAATAGCGTGGCACGACGACACTATTTCCCTGCGCGCGTCCGCGGCATCGTCGCGGGAATCCGTGTTGTACCTGTAGGCCTGCGTTAACGGCATCGGCCCCAGATACTCCTTGTCGGTGGCCATTGTCGGACACGCGGCCATGCAGGAACCGCATTTTATGCAGTAGGTGAATTGCAGGAATTCTTCCAACTGGTGAGGCGTCTGGAAATATTCCCTTGTCGGATTTTCCATTTCTTCCACATCGCTTCTCTGGATGTAAGGCTGAACGCCGGTGAGGACCCCAAACATGGGGACCAGATCAGCTACCAGGTCTCTGATAATGGAGAAATTGGGCAGGGGCGCCAGCGTCAGTGCGGATTCCGTCACATCGAGAACCTGCGTGTTGCAGGCCAATCCCGGTTTGCCGTTTATGAGCATTCCGCACGAGCCACAAACGCCCATGCGGCAGGAAAACCGGAAACCGACCGTGGGATCTTGGGTCTGTTTGATCAGGTTCAACGCATCGAGGACAGTCAACCCCTTCTCGATTTGAATCGTATATTGTTGCTGCCTGGGTGCGGCGTCCTTATCAGGGTCAAAGCGGCGTACATAAACGGTAATATTGTATTTCTTCTGAGTCTTTGTTTCCATGTTGCCGTCCTTCCTATAGTACTCTTCCAACCGACTTTGCCGCGAGGTCCGCATATGCGCCGACGCCGAACAGAATCAGTCCGACTATCCACAAAACAACAGTAAAGACTTCCTGAAATGCTTTTGTGGGGCCGAGTTCAAACACGATGGTTCGCAGGCCGTATAGCCCGTGGTACAAAGCCGCGGCAAGCAGAATAATATAGGTAAAGGCAATGAACTGATGCTGACTGCGGAAAGCCACGTTTTGCCAATCCGTCGCGGCGCCGCTGGCCGGGTTGTAGACCCCAAGGGCCGGCAAATGCATTACCACCATGTGTAATCCTGCAAGCACGAGGATAACAATCGCAGCAATTATGAACCAGGTCCAATATGCTGTTTCCTTCATGGGTACCTCCCTAATGACTCATAAAGAAAGCGTTGAATCCTCCGAACGCGATGAGAATGCCGGCAAGCACCATCGCCACAACCATTAAAGGTCGCTGGTTGTTAATGGAGGACTTGTAAGGAAATATGGGCTCCTCGGCTCTTCCCACAGCCAGACCCAGTTCAATAAGAATTAGCCGGATGCCGTTCAAGGCATGGAACGCGAAGGCCACAAAGACAAGGAACTCGCCAACCTTGAGAACCGGATTCTTCAGGATCTGCATGGCCGCATTCCAATTTTCCGGGCCGTACATCCTTGCAGAGCTGGCAAATATGTGCAGCAGAAAGAACCCTAGAATCGCCAGCCCTGTAAGACGATGCAAAATGTACAGATAGCGCTCCACACCCCAGCGGCCACCGCCAAGCCATCCGGTTATTCCCAAACGGTTTTCGTAATGTTTGTTTTTCATCTTTCCGCCCCCTAATACTTGCGCTCAACCGGCTTCCACTTGGTAATGGTTACCGGCTTGTAGGAAAGTTTCGGTCCTTCCGGGCTGTAACTGACCAGCGTATGTTTGAGCCATTTTTCATCATCGCGGTCCGGGAAATCATATCGGGCATGTCCGCCACGGGACTCTTCCCTAACAAGGGCCGCAATGACCAGCATTTCCGCTAGATCGATGAGATTCTCGACTTCCATCGCGTTTGTCAGGTTGGTGTTATAGGCAGAACTTTTGTCGGTAATGTGGACCTTGCCGAAGCGCTGTTTCAGGTCCTTGACCTTCTCCAAACCTGCACTTAGTTGCTCGCCGGTGCGGAACACCCCGGCATGCTGGTCCATCAGCTCCCGCAATTCCTTCTTGATGTCATACAGGTTTTCCCCGCCCTGGTTCTCGAGGAGGTCTTCGTAAATACGCTTCTTTTCCGCCTTCACCTGTTCCTGCGGGACATCCAGCAGGCTCGGGTTTGTCTTCATGTACTTGGCGATTTCTCCTCCGGTGATACCGCCCCACACAATGCATTCGGTCGTGGAGTTCGATCCCAGACGGTTGGCGCCGTGCAGGGAGTGGCAAGCCGCCTCTCCCGCCGCCCAGACCCCTTTCATGGAGGTTGCCCCGTTAATGTCCGCTTCAATGCCCCCCATCGCATAATGGGCCACCGGACGAATCGGTATCGGCTCAAGTATGGGGTCGAGTCCGATGAATTTCATGCACACTTCCCGAATCAATGGCAGGGCCTTGTTTATGCATTCCGCCCCCAGATGAGTCAGGTCCAAATGAATGTAATCAAGGCCTGGAGGACCTGGGAACCCTCTTCCTTCCTTGATTTCCGTCATCTCCGACCGGGACACGATGTCGCGCGGTGCAAGCTCCATCATCTTGGGAGCGTATTTCTCCATGAGTCTGTCGCCGTTGGAGTTTATAAGGTACCCGCCTTCCGCTCTACATGCCTCGGTCATTAGAATGCCCGAAGGAATAAGACCTGTCGGGTGAAACTGCAGAAATTCAGGGTCTTCAATGTTAATGCCGGCACGGTAGGCCATTGCCTGCCCATCGCCACTGACCGTTTGAGAGTAGGTTGTGAATCCGTAAAGGGTGCCAAGGCCGCCCGAGGCAATAAGCATAGCCTTGCCTCTCAAGACCATGAACTTTCCTGTGGCCATATCTATTCCGGTTAGGCCGGCAAACTCACCATTCTTGTGAAGAATCGAAGTGGCGAAGAATTCATCGTAACGTTGAAAATTCTTGTATTTCATCAAAGTGTCGTGCAGGGTCTGCACTTCGAAGAAGCCGGTTTTATCCTGCGCCATCGTGGCCCTCGGGAAGCTGTGGCCTCCAAACGCGCGCTGCATGATTCTCCCATCCGGGCGACGCGACCACGGTATTCCCCAGTGCTCTAAAAGCAGCATCTCTTTGGGCGCAAGCTCAACAAGTCTATAGACTACATCC
This sequence comes from Desulfomonile tiedjei, assembly GCA_016212925.1. NCBI lineage: Bacteria > Pseudomonadati > Thermodesulfobacteriota > Desulfomonilia > Desulfomonilales > Desulfomonilaceae > Desulfomonile > Desulfomonile tiedjei. The sequence continues at coordinate 244,144 of JACRDF010000052.1, read as the reverse complement.
TGGTCGGCAAGGAAGTCGGATCCTTTGACCGTGTCCCAGGCATGAAGGTCCAGATTGTCCCCGGCTTCAGGCTGGAGGACCGCGGCGGTCCCTCCTTCAGCGCACACTGAATGGGGGCGCTGAATCTGAACCTTGGACACCAGGGCCATGTTGACGGAGTCCCGGGAGGTCCGTGCGATTTCCACCGCGGCTCGGAGCCCGGCCAATCCCGTCCCGAAAATCAATACGTCATGCGTAACTACTTCTACCTCACTACTCTTCACGATGTTCCCCATAGCTACCACCTGTCATTTCTGTTGTGAAAGGGAATTGCTCGGCGTACACCCCATGCTCCCCGATCTGACCCCTCACGGTTCTCGCAACAGCGCAAGGGTCCTCAAAACGGAGCTTATTCGCCCCGGATTCGGGTCCGAGAATGGAGTATAACGGCAACCCTCCCCCATGTTTCGAAAAACCTGCACACGGTCCGAGCAGCGAAAACATTTCGGCCCCGCGGACAGATTTAGCCGTCACCTGCTGTGATGAGTTGCGGAGACCTCTATCGTCTCCGGGAAACTCTCGAAACTGGTCTCGGGTTTTTGGATTATCGATGGGGACGGACGGTATCATAGTGAAAATTCACTCCCCAGTCAAGACTGCACCTTTTTAGCCCCACCCATAGCCGTTGCCAAAGGAAATGTCAGAGGACACTTTCAATTTAGTGTGTTGGCAACACGCCCAGGCAGACAGGCAAGCTTCACGCAAATCTCAGGATTTCTTCCAGCGGCGCCCGGCTGCTCCTGAACAAGGCCGCAGGGGCATCAGGATCGGGAAAGCCTATTGCAATGCCTATGACGACCTTCTTGTCTTCGGGGATTTCGAGCACACTTTTGACTATATCGGGGAACTGCATTGCAGCCGCCAGATATATTGTTCCCAGACCTTCCTGCACCGCTGCGTAACATATCGTTGTGCCGATCGAACCTAAATCGAGACAGGCATACGGAACGCTCAGACGAGCATCGACAACTAGGTAGATGACGGCCGGAGCGCCGAAGAGCTTAAACATATTGAGATAGTGTTGCGCGCGGCCTGCCGAGTCGTCTCTGGCAATTCCGAGGAAGCCCAGCAGATCTCTGCCCAGCCCTGAGTAGCGTTTCTTGTTCACTTCAGGAAATTCCACCGGCATGGGGATGTCCGAACGAGCTGCGCCGCCCTTCATCACCTCTTCCGAAAACGCCTGGGCCAGACGCTTTGCCTTTTCGCCATCCGCCACAACGATTTCCCACGGTTGAGTGTTTCCCCACGATGGCGCCCATTGCGCCAGCTTAACGATCTTTGTGATCTTGTCTCGTGGAACCGGGTCCGGCAGGAAAGCGCGAATGCTTCTCCTACCCAGGACAACGGCATCGAATTCCATATCATATCCCTCCCGAAGCTTTAGTCTACAAACAAACGCTAAGAATAACACGATTGGTCGCGCGGAGAAATATAAACTGCAATTGGCCGGTATTTCATAATAGCGAACCCCAGGAGACACGACCAAAGGCGACCGCGCCTTCGCCGAAATCTCATTAATCCTCACCAGTAGTTGGTATTCCAACATTCTCAACCGCATAACCATCTTGCCGCCGCAGGATATAATTATGCTACCCAGTGAACAATTCGCCTTTACAACCAGCCGACGAGAATGGTAGTTTTCAACATAGTTGCGGTCAGAGACTCAAGAAGATTCGGTCCCGAATCCGTCCTGTCCGGGAGGCAACCGACCGAGGGCAGGTCCCTCGGCAACCGGTCCTAACTAACATGAATTGACCAAGGCAGCATTGCACAAGTCTCTTTTCAGTCGATGATTCCCCTGAAGGAGGATGAAAATGGCATTTTCGTTCCGCGGTCGTAATATCAGCAAGATAGGTGTTGTCGGCTCCGGGCAGATAGGACCCGATATAGCCTTGCACTTCGTCAAAGTCCTGCACGCTTACGATGCCCAGGTAGTGGTGGTCGACGTTGCGGAGGCGGCTCTGGAGAAAGGAAAAGCCAAACTCTTCAAGAAAGTGGACAAAGGCGGCGAGACAGGAGCGTTCAAGCCCCATGAAGTAGAGGGAATGAAGAGTCACGTCAGCTTTACTTCCGATTACGGCCAACTCAAGGGAGCCGATATTGTTGTGGAAGCCGCAACCGAAGATCTTCCTTTGAAACGTAGAATTTTTAAGCAATTGGAGGGTCTTGTTAACGCCGATGCGATCCTCGCGAGTAATTCTTCTCACCTTGAACCCGAACGCATTTTCGAAGAAGTCGAACACAAAGGCAGGGCCGTGTGCGCTCACTACTTCTTTCCCGCGGAACGCAACCCTGCCATGGAAATCATCCCTGGCAAAGATACAAAGTCCGATGTCACAGAATTTATGATGCGTTTCTATGAGTATATCGGGAAGATTCCCGTCAAAGTGGGCTCCAGATACGGCTACGCTGTGGACCCGATTTTCGAAGGGTTGTTCCTCGCGGGCATGCAGTGTCTGGACGAGGGCCTTGGCGACACCAAGCAGATAGATACTGTGGCCTGCAAGATTCTGGGCCTTGCGGTGGGTCCGTTCACGGCCCAGAATCTTACCGGAGGGAATCCAATCTGTGTTCATGGGCTTGCCGGAATGCACGATGCCATCAACGCCTGGTTTCGGGTACCCGAGCGGCTTAAGGAGATGGTAAAGGCCAACGCCAACTGGGAGGTTCCAGGCCGCGGCGAGGTTGTCGAAGTGCCGCCGGATAAGGAAAAGGCCATCAGTGAAGAGCTGCAAGGGGCTTATTTCGCCATGGTGTCCGAAATGATCGATGCCGGCATCATAACCACGAGCGATTTCGACCTCTTGATCAACGTCGCGCTGGACATGAAACCTCCTTTCGCATTCATGAACTCCCTTGGCGTGGACAAAGCCCTGCAACTGGTCGAAGCCTATTCAAAAAAGTACCCTGATATGCCGATCGCCCGTAGCCTGAAGGAACAGGCCGCTTCCGGGAGGCCCTGGGAAGTCCTCGACGTGCTGTTCGAGAAAAAAGGGGACGTGGGCGTTATCACCATCCGGAGGCCCAAGGCCTTGAACGCCCTCAACACCAAGGTCTTCAAAGAGTTGGAGGCCTGCTGTGAAATTATAAAGAACGATCCGGCCATCAAGGCTGCGGTCATTACAGGCTTCGGAAACAAGGCTTTTGTGGCAGGCGCGGACATCAAGCAAATGGCCGGGCTTACCAATCCCGCTGGAGGTGAGGCCTTTGCCCGCGAAGGTCAAATTGCGTCCCACAGGCTGGAACTCCTCGGCAAACCCATTGTTGCGGCTATCAACGGCATTGCATTGGGTGGCGGTTGCGAGATTGCCATGTGTTGCACTGCCCGTGTAGCCCCCAAGGGGCTCAAGGTGCTGATAGGCCAGCCGGAAGTCAACCTGGGGCTAATTCCCGGCATGGGAGGAACTCAGAGGCTGCCTCGATTAGTCGGTTTTGAAAAGGCTGCAGCAATGATCCGCACCGCAAATCCGATCTCGACCGCACAGGCGCTAGAATACGGCCTGATTAACGAGGAGGTTCAGGGAGACGTTCTGGAGCGTGCCATTGAGCTGGCGCGAGAACTCGCGGCGGGAAAGACCAAAGTCAAACTGATCGAAATGGGCCCTCTTTCCAACGTGCCCGACAAGCTGCCGGACATCGACATCGGCCACCTGTCCAGAGCAATGGACAAACTTGCCGTTCAGGCTATGCTCGAAGGCGGAAAAATGACACTGGAGGACGGCCTCAAGCACGAGGCAAAATTGTTCGGCCAGTGCTGGACCACCGAAGACAACCGCATTGGATTACAGAACTTCATCGAAAAAGGCGCTCGCTCTAAAGCGCCGTTCGTGCACCGGTAAAGATTAGACCACAGCGAGTCTTTTCCCGGGGAGGGTCTTTCACGAGGATTCTCCCCGGAATCTTTTCGCTATTCGCCCCAAACCGGCTTTGACCATACTAAAGCAGGGGACAAGAGCACCCAAAAAAGCCCCCAAGATCGTAAAGACGAACTTGGGGGCTTTTTGAATTATTCTTACTGCGTGGTGGCTTCTATGCAGCCGGCGCGTAATCTAAATGTTCTGCAAAATCCGCCGTTAGTACGGAGTGACGAAGTTCAAGGAAAAACTTCCGCCGAACGTCAGGGTATTCCGGTCAAAAGAGCCAACATTATCGATGCTGCCAATTGCCGGCAAAACTTCTGTATGAAGTGATGTGCGACCGTGAAGCAAGTTCCAGCGGAAAAAGCCGCCAATATTGGCGTTGCCGAAAATGTTCCGTTCGGCCTGAGCAAAAAGCTCAAAAAAATAGCTGTCTTTCAAATTTCCTTTCGACGTGATTGAGGCGCCCCCCCCTGTTAAAAGCCAGTTCACGTCGGCCGGCACGTAGGGGAAACCGAGCAGCCGGATGTTAATGCTGCCGGTCGGTCCGCCTAGAAAGTATTGGACGCCCACGTACGGCTGGTAGCTGTTGACCGTAAAATCCGCCCCAGCATCGGGGTCTGATGTGGTCGCAGTTCCGCCATTGAAATCTATTGTGATCTGCTCAAAGGCCTTCGGATCCCTGAAACGCGTTGAAAAATGCTCGTATCGAAACCCTGCCAACACTGCAAAGGTCTTGGAACAACCACAGTACCCCATCGCATCCACGTACCACCAGTCATTCCTGGTATCCCACGTTCCCGAGCCTAGACTTGTCGTTGTTGAGATAGGTATGCCAGAAGTGTCAAAAACTACCGTGGTTAAGGGCTCCGCTCCGCCGCTCCGGCGATTCGTCGGCACGAGGATCCACCCGTCAACGGCCACGCCACAGCTTTCGCTGACGTTGATCTTTTCTTCCAGACCCAACCACAGGCCTGCCGCCGGCCATCTGGCGCTGCCAAGGTTGCTGCCGTCAAACCTAAAAGTGGTATTCTTGTAGGATTCCATCCAACCGATGTAGAAGGTGGGTGGGGCTAGAAAAGGCGTTGTGGAATAACCATACGCGCCCGCACCGCTTGCCGGAAATTGAGGCGCCCCAGGCAGACCGTAGCCCAATAACCCCTGCGCATGCACAGAAGCGGCACCTGTTAGTATCAATAACGCAATGAATAGGAACAAGCCCTTTTTCATGACCATTCCTCCAAAGAAAACCTCAACAAATCTGCGCCCGAAGCGGCAGATTCGTAAGGCAAGAAACCTAATCTCAATCTTTTAACTTGGCGTAATATTATAAAAGAATCCTCGCAACGTCAATGTTTTTCTCCATGTAAGGTTCATGGCTTAGAAAAAGCAAGATCGTGTCGGCCTAACTGTGGGGAACCTCTGTTCCCGCCGTTCCCGCATTTGGAGCACAGTACGGGCCACAAGGCAGCCAAAACGTGACCCTCGCATCAGCCTCTCAGGATGGTCGAACTCCGACCCACGAGATGCAAAAAAACCCCCAAGATCCCAAAGGAACCTGGGGGCTTTTGTAGGGATATGCAACGTTTCGTTGCGCTTACGGCAGCCAACAACCGTAGCTAACGTGATCTCGACCGGTGGTGCACCGGCAATTTTCCGTCAAAATCGCGGGACCGTGCCGCTAGTACGGGGTTACGAAATTCAATGAAAAGCTTCCGCCAAACGTTAGAGTATTTCGGTCAAGGGTAGCTCTATCTTCGTTATTGAAAAGCCCCCCCGGCACCAATTCGCTGTTCAGTCTTGCGCGGCCGTGAAGCAGGTTCCAGCGGAAAAACGCGCCTATATTAGCGTCGCCAAATATGTTCCGCTCGGCTTGAGCAAAAATCTCAAAGAAATAGCTGTCCTTGAAATTTCCATTGGACTCGACTCTGGTGGTCCCACCCGTCGCGGTTTGATAGAATTTCACGTCAGCAGGCACATAAGGGAAGCCCATCATCCGGACGTTAATACTTCCACCGGACCCGCCCCCTAATCTGTACTGAACCCCGACCAAGGGCTGATAGCTGTTGACAGTGAGGTCAGCCCTATCGTCACCGGTTATCGCGACGAAAACAGGGTCCTGGGGATCGTTGAGCTGCACTGAAAAATGCTCGTACCGAAAGCCGGCCAGCACCATAAAGGTCTTGGAGCAACCGCAGGCGCCCAGGGCGTCTATGTACCACCAATCAGGCCTGGCGTTCCAGCTTCTTCCGCCTTGAATTGACGCGAATTGGCCGCCGATAGTTCCGATGGCGAAAGTGTTAACTTCCTGCTCTGTGCCCCTACGATTTGAGGGCACTAGTACCCAACCGTCGAGAATGATTTCACAGTTTTCACCCACGTTGATCTTTTCTTCCAGCCCCAGCCACAGACCTGACAGGGGATAGCGGTGTTTTATACCAAGGAGGGTGCCAAAGTCCGTGTCGTCATACCCAAAGGTGGCATGTTTGTAGGATTCCATCCACCCGACGTAGAAAGTGGGGGGGGTAAAGAAAGGCCGTGCGTAAGGACCATACGCGCCCGGACCGCCTCCCCCGAACATGGGGACTCCCGGCAAACCGTAACCCAATAGGCCTTGAGCATGCACAGAAGCGGCGCCGGTGATTATTAATAAGGCGGCAAAAAGAATCAAACCCTTTTTCATGACCATACCTCCAGACAAAAAACGAAACAAACCTGCGCCAGGAGCGTCAGATTCGCAATCCAACAATGAAATTTCGAACCTTTTGACTTGATCCGATAATATTAAAGAATTCTCGCAAGGTCAATGTTTTTTTTCACGTGAGGATCTGCCGTTGCAAGCAACAATCACGTGATCAAAACCAATTGAAAGACCCTGAGAGCCAATCTGATTCATCTCATTTTACCGGGACGTCCCTGTCATGCGCCGAATTCTTTCAAGATTCTTCCTGGCCGACATGTCATCGGGGTTAATTCTTACAGCTTCTTGGAAGTGAACGGCCGCCTGTTGGAAGTTTCCGGATTTGGCAAGGAGGGCCCCCAGGTTGTTGTGGACTCTCCAGTTTCCCGGATTCAGGGCCAGAGCTTCGCGGAAGTGGGCCGTCGCGGAAGTGACGTTGCCGGATTTTGCCAGCAGCAAACCCAGGCTGTTATGTGCCTGCCAGTATTGCCGTTTCAGTTGCAGGGCCTGCCTGAACTGGTGTTCCGCATCTCGGTCCATCCCCATATTTACGTAAGTCTCGCCGAGGTGGTACCGGGCCTCCCCGGAGCCTGGCGCGACCTTAATGGCCTGGCGGAAGTATGATATCGCCTCGGTATCTTTGCCCTGCCGAACCAGAATCCTACCGAGCCCTGTCAAGCACCGCGGATCAGATGGCGCAAGTGCCGCGGCCCGCTGCATATGTAACCAAGCCTCCGGCAGGTTGTCCTGCGCCAAATAGAATTCTGCCAGTACGGTCCGGAAGGCCACCGCATCGGGATCAAGCTCAACAGCTTTCTTCAAGTAAGATTCACCCTTTTTCAGGTCCCCCAGAGTCCTATACGCTTCGCCAAGTTGCCCGTAAGCCATGGAGTTGTTCGGATCAACTTCCAAGGTTCTCTGGATTATGGCAATCGCTTCGCTGCTTCTGTTTTCCGCGTGAAGCGCGGCGCTCAGGCTAATCAAAGCATGAAGCGTGATTTTTTTCTCCACCTTGTCTTTATAGGGCGGCAAGGCTTCCACGATGTCCGTCCAAAAGGCGACGGGATCTCTCCACAATTGCGCCTTTGATACTGTAAGCGCGCTCATTATAACTATCGCGGCCGCAAGGCCTGCGGCAAGCGGTCCCAGATGCCATTTCCTCGAAGAAACAGAGCCGGTCTTCGCCAAAACGAAGAGAAGTCCATCGGCCAAAACCAGCAGGAGCCCGAACATCGGCAATGTCGCCCGGTAAGCGAAAAACAGGTATTGGGGGACCAGAAAGGCTTCCGGCATTAGGTTCAGCAGAAAAAAGAGCAATCCGAATCCTGTTAACGGACGCTTCCGGAGAAGGTATATCCCTATTGAAAGGATGGCCAGAGTCCCGACCACCGCTGCCGCTATTACGGGAGATTCAAACGGCGAGTCATAAATGACTTGAGCAGCGGTTAACGGCACGTTGGAGGCGGCAGGAATCAGGAGCATGAACAGATAGGAGAACAGGACCCGGCACTGGGAAATAACGACCTGAGAGACCGCCAGACCGGCCTCCCCGTAATACTTTGCAACTGTGGTCAGAATCCCGGAGGATTCTCCCAACCCATGCGGACGCTCCAGAAGCGACAGGGCCGCCACCACAACGATAGCGATCGCTGCAATTACACCCGAGCGTTTAAGCAGGCTTTTCCGACCCTCCCGGAAGAACGCAGTTTCAGCGAGTATCAGCACAACAGGGAGCGTGGCAGCGTTCTCTTTGCTTGAGAGGGCCAGAATGAACAGCATCGCACACGCGGCGTAACCCCACACGGCGCGCTTAATTAAGCCTGTCCGAGCGCCCAAATAAGCGGTGAAAGCTGAAAAAAAGAAGAGGCATGCCAGAAGCCCCATCCTCTGCCAGATGTACGCAACGAAATACGTTTGCACAGGGTGCACCAGAAAGACGAACCCGAGGACCAGGGCCACAGCTTGCTTCTCGCGTGAATCAACTGCGTTCGCAGACCCTGAAGCCACAAAGATGAGCATGATTGTCAGAGCGGCCATGAACGCGGTGAGGGCGAGGAGCACAGCGTTGACCACCCGAAAATAATATGGATTCATGCCCCATATCAGGTAGTTAACATAGAAGCTGATCATGGCCGCGGGGCGTTGAGGAAAAATCTGGATGACCTTTAACAAATCCCCCGAAGCGTAAATGTGCTCCTTGGTCTGCAACTGGATGAGACTGTCGTAGTACATGGGCGCGCTGAAGGAACTGTAGTGAAGCGCCAGAGCCGCGATAATAAACAGCAGAAGCGCAACAAACCATAAGCGCCAATTAAGCCCCATTGCGCGATGCTCCTTGTTCATGTGAATATTTCAGTCATGCTGAAAAACTACCCGCACTGACAGCGGCTCAGTGCAGCAACCCCAGGAACCGGGGGGCGGATTCGGCGACAGAATAAACCTTGAGAGCGAGGCAATTGACGACCAACCCGACTGGGGTTCCCCTACCGTAGAGTTCCGATCAACCGACGAACTCTTTCAAGATTCTTCCTTGCCGAAATGTCATCCGGATTTATTCTTACAGCCTCTTGAAAGTGGACAGCGGCTTGTTCAAGGTTTCCTGATTTGGCCAGGAGGGCTCCGAGATTGTTGTGGACGCCCCAATCGTCAGGTTTCAGGGCCAGAGCCTCACGAAAGTGCGTCGTGGCTTCCCTCGTGTTCCCGGTTTTTGTTAGGACGAGTCCCAGACTGTTGTGGGCTCTCCAGTTGCTGGGCTTCAAGTCCACGGACCTCCTGAGGTGCTTGACTGCCTCTCCGTCCCGTCCCAAGTTTGCGAGCGCTTCCCCAAGGTTGTACTGCGCCTCGTGAAACCCGGGCGCGATCTCAATCGCCTTTCGAAAAAACGCAACAGCCTCGGATGCATTCCCCTGGCGAAGCAAGACCGTGCCCATACCATTAAAGCCTTTCGGATCGTACGGTGCGAGATCTGCCACTTTCTGCATATGAGGCCATGCTTCCGAAACCTTGTCCTGAGTCAAATAAAGTTCGGCTAAACCAAATCGGGCAGCCGCCGAACTCGGATCTGTCTCTACGGCCCTTTTTAGTGCTGACTCCGCTTCGGACATTTCGCCCAACTGACTGTGAGCAACCCCGAGGGCGAGATGCGTCCGCGCATAGAGGGGATCGATTCCCGCTGCCCTCCGAAGGATCGAGATAGCTTCAGAGACCTTTGCCTGGCGTTGCAGGGAAGTGCCCAGATTGCCCAGTGCATCAACAATGACCCGTTTTTCAAGCTTCTCGTGATTAAGGGGGAGCCCGTCCACTATCTCCGTCCAGAAGGCCACCGGGTCCTGCCACAGTCTTGCCTTTGAGATGGTCACAGCGCTGATCGCCAGGATCACCAGCGCGGCCAAGGAAGCCGCGACGGGTGCGCTCAAATACCATTTCCGCGAGGCAAGAGATCTGGCGCGTGCCAGGATTACAAGAACAACGTCTCCCAAAACCAACAACAGGCCGAACATAGGCAGATTCGCTCGATGGGCAAAGAAAAGGTACTGCGGGACAGAAATCGCTTCCGGGATCAGGTTCACGAGAAAGAAAAGCAAACCAAATCCACTAAGCGGCCTTTTCTTGATCAAGAGAATGCTCGCGGCGAAAATCGCGCATACCCCGAGAACCGAAACCGCAATCTCCAGCGATTCCAAGGGCGAGGAGAATATGACGTGGGCAGTGGTAAACCTCACATTAGAGGACACGGGGGCTATAATCATCTCCAGGTAAGAGAATAAGACCCTGCACTGCGAGAGTACAACCTGAGAGAGGCTTAAATTGCTATAGGCATAATGTTTGCCAATAGTGGCCAGGATCCCTGGTGATCCCGCTATCTCACCGTGCGGACGCACAAGAAATGATAGTATAACGAGCAGCGGAATCAGCAGTACGATGAATACTCCGATGCGCCTGAGCAGATTCTTCCACCCATTCCGGAAAAACGCGATTTCCGCGAGTGTCAAGACCACGGGGAGCGTGGCCGCCTTCTCCTTGCTCATCAGCGCCAGGCAAAAGAGGACCAAACAGAAGATGTAACCCGCAACGGTGTGCGGAAATCGACCCGTACGGGTGGCCAAGTACATCCCCAATGAGGAGATGTAGAAAAAACAACATAGAAGCCCGACTCTTTGCCAGATGTACGCAACAAAATAGGTCTGAATAGGATGCGCTAGAAACACAAGCCCGAGAAAAATACCGACAGCCTGCCTTTGTCTCCAACTCGCTGAGTTCGCGGGCACGGCAATATCAATCATGAGAATGAAGACTCCGGCCGCAACCAGAGCGGTAAGCGCCAGAATCACCGCATTGATGATCCTAAAATAGAACGGATTCATCCCCCATATCATGTAGTTGAGATAGAAACTCAGAAACGGGACAGGCCGCTGAGGGTAAAGTTGGATAACCTTGAGCAGGCCCGAAGCATAGATATGCTCCTTCGATTCCAGCTCTCCAACACTGTCGTAGTACATGGGCGCGGTAAAGGAGTTCCAATGCAGGGCCAATGCCACAAGAATAAACATGGGCAGGACAACAAGCAGTAAGCTCCAATTGTTCCTGGTCATCGAAGTCTCCGTCGAAGCCGATGGCGTGTGCGGGAAGATTATCATTCGCCCACGCAAGCTTTCTTCCAGCGAAGCCCATTAAGGCCTGCATGCCTTGCAGGTATTAAAAGCGAGACAGAGGTCCGCGTCAAGGGCACCGTTATCAAGTGTCCGTATGCAAGAAAATGAAATAAGTTCCAATCTCTTCCGCAAGACCCTATTCCTGCGTGCTACACCTGGTGTGGCCGATCCACACGGGCTGAGCATTTGGCCCGATAAGAGGATTCCGGGAGTGTGCAACCCAATCAGGCCCCTCAACCTGGGGAGTGGCGCGCAGTCTCACGATGAGATATAATCAAGCCTTAGCCGGACAGGCCGTTTGCCCGCGGGACTCGGCCCCTGCCAGGCATGAACGCGGCTGTCCAGCCGACTTGATGGACTTGCGGTGGAGTCCGCAGGCAAGGTTCCCTGCGACTATGGAATGTCATCTGTCGACGCAGACAGGTCGCTCCCATTACGATGAGAGATGTGAAATGGAGAAACGTGAGAGCCCTGCATGAAACTGTTTAACACTGCGGCAGGGATTCTGGGTGCCAGGTTTTTTGGACGCCCTTTTTATGTACGATTGCACGTTACGTACAGATGCAATTACGACTGCCGAATGTGCGGAATCCACAGGCGTGGAGGAGATTCTACAGAACTTGACCTACAGTCCATCACTGAAGTTGGTCGGCGGCTGGCGAAACTTGGTGCTCGCCACGTGGTGATCACTGGCGGGGAACCTTTCCTCCGAAAGGATCTTCCCGATGTCGTCGCCGTGTTTGCAAATCAGGGCTTTTCAGTTCGAGTTCAGACGAACGGAGGGCCTCAAGTGACCCCCGAACTCATGGCCGCATGCTCACGTGCCGGGCTCAGGGACTTGAGTGTATCGATTGACACGCTGGATGAGGCGGTCCAGGACTCCATCTCCGGGACGCGGAATGCCGTAGCTAATTCATTGCGTACCCTTAAGTTGGCCAGAAAACTATTGTCAAGGGGTTTGACGCAAGCCAATGTGGTGGCATCGCGCTACAACTTTGAAGAGCTGCCGGAGCTTGTAGGCTTTTTCCGGAAGATGGGCGTATATACCTACGTAACTCCTGTAATGATAGCCCGGAACCCGGGCGAGAGAAGCAATGATTACCAATTCCGGGGGGAAGACAGGAGCTTCACTCTTCAGGGACTCGACGAAAGTGTCCGGGACCGTGTAGTCATGCAGCTCATGGCAATGCGCCGAGCCGGAATGGGCCTGACGAATTCGACCCGTTTTCTTCAGGATTGGCTTCACAACTTGGCCAACGAAGATAGTGCGTGGCGGTGCCAGGCAGGGCGATTAAGCTTGGATGTTCGCCCCGACGGAGGGGTGTGTTTTTGCAAAGAAAAGGAACCCATAGCCAACATCCTCGACCATGACTTTCTGTCTTTCTATCGGAGCCGGGAATTTGGCCGTCGAGCCGAAGAGACGGCAAATGCTTGCGAAGGCTGCTTTTACGGAGAGTACAGAGAGCCGTATTATGCCGTTCGAGAGCTATCGGCTTTCGGCGAGTGGCTTCGAAATTGGTGCCTCACCTTCCGACACGGTATGCGCTTTTCGCGCCCTTCCTGACTCATTAGACAACAGCGCTCCGCTCTCAAGTTATCTGTACCCACTACTCAAATGCTTTCCCCCTCATTTCCGAACTCCGGGCCTTGGACCCGATCTCAATGACATCAAGAGTCTGAACGGGAATTTGCCTGACTCCAGCTCCATGCTTCTCCGGAGCTAACAGCTTTACATCATGTAAAGATTCCGGACAGGCGATCTGTTTGAGCCTGGAGCGGAGATTCGAACATGTGCCACAAACTCCGGTCCGAACAAGTGTTACAGGCTTCGTGCCTACCGCGCCCTCTTGGCACACCTATTGCGTAATCAAATTACAGAATCGCTTGACCGTTTGGTGGCCGGGCGGATTGGAGAGCGTGGCGGCGGACTGCTTCCCCGGCTTCTACGGGCAAGACTGAACGGTTATTCAGGAGTTTTAAGTCATGAACGAAAAAGTCTTGACCGCGGCGACTTCGGGCGACCTGGCCGAAATCCGGCGCCTTTTTTCTCTGGGCGCTGACCCCAATGCAAAAGATGATTTTGGCTGGAGTGCTTTAATGTGGGCGGCCTCTATGGGCTTCTCGGACGTAGTCGGAATGCTGCTGGCAGCCGGGGCGGACAGGGACGCGCGGGACCAGTACGGCGCCACCGCTCTGATGAAAGCCTGCCGCAGAGGCTTTTACGACGTAGCTCAACGCCTGGTAGAGGCGGGAGCGCAAGTGAATGCGGGCGATGAATTCGGCTGGACCGCTCTTATGAGGGCATCGCGGAGGGGATACGTCGATGTGGTGAGGCTCTTGCTGGATTCGGGGGCCCGGCTGGAAGAGGCGGACCAATACGGTGCGACCGCGCTGATCATGGCCGCGGCCGAGGGCCATACCGACGTGGTCAAATTGCTCCTGGAACGCGGCGCGGACGTCCACGCCCGTGACAGGAATAGCTGGACCGCTCTTATGTGGGCAATCTCGATGCGCCACAAGGACGTTGTAGACCTTCTGAAAAAACACGAGAAAGCGTGAGGTGATTTCGGACGGCGGCTTGGGAGGATTCCTCCCCTTCTATTGAGGTCGGTCGCAACCCATTGCTGACCGGACAGGATGGAGCCCATCCGCTTCTATTGTCCCGGACGGTGCGGGAATTCTTGATCGGGGCAAGGAGACAAGCTCATGGATGAAAAGCTTTGGAGTGCAGCCAGTTCGGGGGATTTGGCCAAAGTGAAGGCCCTGTTGGCCAAAGGCGCCAATCCAACCATCAAAGACCAGTACGGTTACACGCCCCTGATTCTGGCCTGCTCTGAAGGTCGAACGGAAATGGTCGCAGAGTTGCTGGCAGCGGGAGCGGATCCAAATGCTACGACCCAGTCGAACTGGACCGCCTTGCTGTGGGCTTCGTCGATGGGATATCCGGAAATCGCGAAAATGCTGGTGGAAAGAGGAGCGGACCTTGAGGCAAAGGACCAGTACGGCGCAACCTCATTGATGAAGGCTTGCCGAAGAGGTCACTTGGAAGTGGCGGTCGCGCTTCTGGAAAAAGGTGCGGATGTCCATGCTCGGGACGAATACGGATGGACGCCGTTGATGCGGGCCTGCCGCCGAGGCGCTCTGGAACTCGCTGCAGCGTTGCTGGAAAAAGGCGCGGATGTAGAGGCCAAAGACCAGTACGGGGCAACGGCCCTGATTATTGCAGTATCCGAGTGCCGGACGGACGTTGTCAGACTTCTCGTGGAGAAGGGCGCGGATGTCACAGCTAAGGACAGGAACGGATGGACTGCTTTAATGTGGGCCTCATCCATGGGCCATAGCCAAATCGTGGGCCTTTTGCGGGATCACGGGGCAAAGTAGGCACGGGATTAATTGTCTTCCCTGACGCCCGGACCGCCGGAGGAAATACCAGTTTGCAGGAATAGGGTTTTCCCGTTTAACCTGAGGAGAGTGATCAATGCGCCGACTCACTGAAGCAGAGAGGCGGCATATCATCGGGCTTATCGAGCGCGAGGAAGAATTGCCGCCGTACTATAGGGACCTATTGTTTCCGCCGGTAATCGAAAGGCACAAATGGGTGTTCAAGACCTCCGCGGCGGTTGCGTCGTCTCCATGTCTGGATCGCGGCATTCTCTATTGCGGTAGCAGAGACGGGAATCTGTACGCGATCGACGCCGGCTCGGGCGCTGAAAAGTGGAGATTCCAAACCGCCGGGAGAGTGGACTGCTCCCCTGTGGTGATCGGTGAGTTGGTGTGTGTAGGCAGCAATGATGGGTACCTGTACGGGATAGACACCCAATCCGGGCAATCTCAATGGAGGTTCAGGGCCGGTGATTGGATCATGGGCTCGCCGGTCTTTTGGAACGGGAATGTCTACGCAGCATGCAACGACGGAAATCTTTACGGGGTCGATCTTCTTACAGGCCAAGCGGTCTGGAAATACTCCGCACGAAACTGGATGATCTCCGCTCCTGTAGTGCATGAGGGCGTGATCTTTTTCGGCAGCGGCGATTCCCGACTTCACGCGGTGGACATCGACGCGCGAAAGGAAAGGTGGACCCTCAAGACCGGCGGAGATGTCTCGTCTCCGGTTGTGGCCGGCGCGGCCATTTATTGTGGGAGTAGGGACGGGAATTTGTACGCCGCGGCAATTGATAAGGGCACTGAACGATGGCGATTCGAGACCGGGGACTGGTGGCAGTCTCATCCTATTGTGTCGCGGCCCGTGGTGGCGGATGACACCGTGTATTTCGGCAGCAACGATCATTACTTGTATGCAGTCGATACAGCCAGTGGAGAAGAAAAGTGGAAGTTCAAGGCCAGAGGTTGGATCATGTGCGCGCCGGCAGTAGATCGCGGAACCATCTATTTCGGAGGTGGCGGCGGAGCTTTTTACGGGCTGGATCAGGAAACCGGAAAAGAAAGATGGCGCATCCAGACGAGGAATTGGATCGTCTCCTGCCCGTCCGTACACGGAGGGGTTGTCTACTTCGGATGCGGAGATGGAAATCTGTACGCCCTGGAGGCGTAGAACGAGTGAGCGATCATACAAGCGGCATAAAGGCTAGCCGACTCAGAGTAGCCATTTCTCAAATTCACGCTGTCACCTACCTTTTTGAAAAAGCGCGAGATTCGAGAAGGTTTGTCCCGTGTTCCGAATGACTCAGCGACACCCACGCGTGACCAAGCGCTCTCTTGGATTCCGAGAATCCGCCTAATTCGACGGGAGATTTCCCGCGTCGCCTATCTCTACGACCACGAGGCCGGCACATCGAGTTTTTTGTACCCATGAAAAACACTGCTATAATGTATCTTGGCTGACGTGCAATTTCCCGCGATGGCTCTTGGATAGAGGCTCCATGATAGGCCAGAGTCCTGCAAAACGTCTTCAGAATTCACTCGTCCTATCCTCGGTTGTGGGCATTTTCACCGTTGGCGTCATAGTCGCGGTGGCCTCAATAGTCCCTTTGTACGAGTACCTGAAGAAGGAAGAGGAAAGAAATCTTGTCCTTGCCATGAACGCCAAGACCATGGCTGTGGAGGAGTATCTGGCCAGGGCCAAGGACGTGGCATCCCAAATAGCAAGCCGTACCGTAGCCCGGCAAATACTCGAGCAATATAACCAGGGCCGGATAAGTCGGGCAAAGCTCGCTGAGATTACGGGGGAGATCCTGCTGGATGCGGTCCATTATTCAGAAGAAGTCTGGGGCATTACGAGACTGGACAAAAAGGGGGAAACGGTCGTTCAAGTTGGGTTGGAGCTTCCGGAAGCGGCCTGGCCTGTCCCGGAAGTGACATCAAAGCACACCGGCTTCTATGGACCGTTCCCCATGGGAAATCGCTCCTTTTTGGTAATCCGGGCTCCCATCATGGATAGACAATCGGTCCTGGTAGGAACCGATTTGATCCTGTTCAGGCTCTTTCATTTGCAGCGAATCATCGAAGACTATACCGGCCTCGGGAAAACGGGAGAAACAGTCCTGGGAGTGATTAACGACGGGCGCATAGATCTGGTCTTTCCTCTTCGGGGAAGTAAGGACGAAGTCCCTGGAAGCATTCCAAAAGAATCGACCCTGGGACAGGCCCTTCAAAAGGCTGCCATGAAGCAGAGCGGCTTTCTTCGTCATGAAACTTCGGCCGACGACAAAGACGTAGTCGCGTTCGGCCCGGTGCGAAACTCGGATTGGTGCATCGCCGTAAAGATGGACCAGGACGAGCTTTACGCGCCGGTAAAACAGCAAATTTTCTCCACAAGCAGCATCATAGTCGTGTTGATCCTGCTTGGTACGCTGGGAATGGTGCTCCTGGTCAGACCTCTTGCAGGAAAGATGATTGTGCGAACAGATGAATTGGAAAGGCAGGTTAAGGAAAAGACTGCATCGCTGAAACAAGAGCTGAGTGAACGCAAGAAAATGGTGCGGTGGCTGAAAGATTCTGAGCGTCGTTATCGCACACTCCTTGAAGAAGTCCCCGACGTCATATTCCTGCTGGACAAAGAAGGGCACTTCACTTACGTCAACACGCAAGTTGAGAAGTTCATCCACTATCCAGTCGAAAAGATCTTGGAGACTCCCCTCCAAGACCACGTTGTCCCTGAAGACCGAGCATTGGTGGAAACCATGTTCACGATGAGCCCTGACGCAATCTGGGACGAGGAAGTGGGCATGATAGATGCCTCCGGAGCGGAGAAGTTTGCGCGCATCCGATCCAAAGCGATCCTTTCGGAGGAGACCGGGCCAATCCGTTATGAAGGCGTCATGAGGGACATTACACGCCGGAAAAGCTTGGAGGAGGAGGTCAAAGCCTCGCGGGAACAGCTGATTGAAAAGATTAAAATTATTGATGACTTGTACGAACATATAGTTCAAACGGGCAAATCAAAAGCCATCGCTGACCATACAGCGGAAGTGGCCCATGAACTCCGGCAGCCACTTGCCATTATAGGCGGATTCGCCCGGCGTTTAGCGAGGCAATTTGATTCCTGCGAGATAACGGACACCGGTGGGCAAAGAGAGTCCTGCCGCATTATCATTGACGAGATAAAAAGGCTGGAGAAGATACTCGACACCCTCATCGACTTCACTCGTCATGAACGCATACATCTTAAGCGAGTAGACCCCAACGACATAATCGAGAACGTGCTGCGCGTGAATCAAGGCAGAATTGGCGAGAAGAATCTACGCGTCGAGGTCAATCTGGAAAAGCATGTAGGCGACGTGTCCCTGGACCCTGAACGGTTCGAGCAGGTGGTCCGGAACCTGGTGTCCAACGCGATTGAGGCTTCCCCTAACGGCGAAGTCATTACGGTTTCAACGGGCTTTTTCATTCCAAGTGAGAAGGCCAGCGAGACCGGGGGGCTCGAATCGGAAAGCTACTTCGAGATGAAAATTGGGAATCAGGGTCGCGAGATTCCGCCTGACGAGCTGCAAAAGATCTTTAGCCCCTTCTACACTACAAAGAATTACGGCACCGGAATCGGTCTCACACTTGCAAAGAAGATCGTCGAGGAGCACGATGGTTCCATCTCCGTGAAATCGGACGAAGAAGGAACCATGTTCACACTCTGGCTTCCGCTACACCATGAGAGGTTTTCCGCACTCGTCGGCGTCGTACCGTCAGGTTCCTGAGGACCCTTGCCGCGCAAGAATAATTCAATTCTGCCCATGCGCGATCACAGACGTAGCTTCAAGAATCAAGTCTTCGGAGCTTCCACGAACGCAACCGGCGTATTACACGAGGCCTGGGATCTTCACCCCTGTCTCTGCGGGCTTAATCTGGGTCAGGGCATGCTTGTAGATCAACCTGATGTCGTCCGCGTCTTCCAGGATGATACAGAAGCTGTCGAAACTACGGACGTACCCCTTGATGGAATCGCCCGATATGAGAAGGGCTTCAACTTTAATTCGGGCTTTTCGCACCTGATTCAGAAATTGATCTTGAATGTTGAAATGAGTCTTTGGCATTTTCCGCACCCCCGTGCACTAATCCCCCGAGCGCGCTTGCGCCTCCACATTCAAAGGCTTGCGCGTTCATGGGAAAAAATCTCGCACCGCTGATCAGCGCTCGAGAAAATTAGTAACCATCAATCCGATCCCTGCGATTTCTTCAGGATCACACCACAAAACCCCGGGTTCGGAACGAAACCATGTTAACTGTCTTTTGGCGTAGTGTCGGGTATCTCTTTTCATGAGCCGGATTGCTTCCTGGGTTTCAATCTGTCCGGACAATATCATGCCGATGTGCCTATATCCCAGACTTTGCATGGAATTGAGATTTGGGGAATACCCGCGCTCGTACAAAGAGACTACTTCCTCCAATAATCCACCTTCTATCATACTGTCAACTCGCTTATCAATACGTTCGTACAAAAGTGACTTTTCCAACGACAAACATATAAAAATGTGCCCGTAAGGCCGATCCCGGAAGCCGTGTTCTTCCTGAACCTGCGACATGGTTTTTCCCGTCACTTCGAAGACCTCAAGGGCTCGAATGATTCTGGGGATATTATCAGGCGGCGTACTGCGCGCCGTTGCAGGGTCGACTTGCTCCAGCCTTGCAAATAAGGTTCCTTTCGAGTCTGCTTCCGCTTCCAGCATCCGGCTTCTCAGTGCAGGTTGGGCGGGAGGTAAGTCGGCCATGCCTCCCAACAGGGATCTAATATAGAGCCCGGTTCCCCCAACCACAAAGGGAACGCGTCCCTTTTGCAGGATTTTCCCAATGGTTGCTCGAGCCTCCCTCACGTAATCTCCCGCGGAGAACTCTTCATCAGGGTCACGAATGTCTATCATATGATGAGCGATTCGCTCTCGTTCTTCCGCTGTGGGTTTTGCCGAGCCGATATCGAGGTATCTGTAGACCTGAACGGAATCGGCTGAAACAATCTCGCCGGAGAATCTTTCGGCCAACCTGATTCCGACTGCTGTCTTACCCGAGGCAGTCGGGCCGGCGACAACTACTATTTTGGGAATATTTCCAGCCACAAGGCAACGCTCTCAATGTCCACCGGCGCTGGCGGGTTCGTCAGGCTTGAGAACATATACGGCAGCCTGCCCTCCTATAATGCGCGGGAAGGGAAATGTTCGGACCACACTGTAGTCAGGCAGAGGGCCCATCGCCAATAGGTAGTCCTCTTGTTCGACCCACCACCAGCTCAGACCCTGTTTAGGCATAAAATCAGGCCGATAGCACCGGTATCCATTGAATTCGAAGCCTCCATCAACATGGCACGGGTTCACATGCAGATCTGCGACCAGGTAATTTTGTGCCTGATGGAGGGACCGTTTCATGGACATGAAGTCATGAGTTCCAATCACCGCGAACAGACCCATGAGCACCAATGGGACGGCAGCCGGGATCCAGGTCAACCGTCGAACGGGCAAGGCCTTGTCGCTTGGCTTGTCGGCCACAAACCAGACAATGAGCCACATGCAGACCGGGATCAGGTACCGATCGTGAAACCCGGACAAGATTATCACCCCCAGGTATAACAGGGCCGCCAGCAGGCAAAAAGTGGAGAGAAAGCCCCTGGGCTCTTGGCGATAGCCCTCCTCTTCCGTGAACAGATGCCTCAGGGATTCGCAAATCCCGCACCCCAACACCGCGGCAAAAAGAGCAGCCCAATAAACCAACAAATAAAACAAAGCCTTGGGAAGACCGATGGTCCGCTGGATTTCCATTATGTACGTATCTTTGAGCAGTATGGGGCCGATACCGAAATCAAATATAACATTGCGCAAGAACCCGACCGGTGGGTCAATCAGACCCGCGAGCAGAGCCGACTCGAAAAGTAGGCAAGCGGCTGTAAGTGCCGCAGCGAAATACGCGAATGGCTTCCACTTGAGATAAGAAGGCAATCTGAGCGCCAATACGGGCGAAATAAGAAAACCGACATAGGCAAAAGCAATTGCGCAGTTGGCAGCGAGAAACGCTAGATACCCGAAGAACCCCTTTGCCTGAGGGTGACGCAAAACATTGTACAGCACCTGGTGTTGGGTTAACGGGGTGCCACCTGTCCAAGAAAGGAAATACTCGTATGCTAACCAGGGCGCCAGAACGATCGACACAATTAGGACCAGCATCCACACGGTGCTCAGTGGCCTGACTCCAGGATGCAGTGCCCATGCTCCGAGGAGAGCCGCGGGCACAACCAATCCGAGCTGTCTTGTGAGAATTGAGCACAAGGCCAATACTAAACCCACGACCAAGAAGGGAATGCCTCCCCTTCGTACCGCCACGTAAACGAACAATACTGAAAACAGGGTCACAGCGGCGAACGTAACATCGCTCATGTAGGTGAAGCACTGAGACAGAACCAGTGGGTTTAGGAGGAACGTGAGGGTTCCCCAGAGCGCAAAGCACTCACTGCCTGCGCACCGCCGCAGCAACATCAACATCCCTATCGAGCCAAGGACACCCATTACCAGAACCGATATTCTAAGTGTGGTGGCCGACCATCCGCCGAAAAGCGTGAACAGCCTTCCCCACAAAAGATGGAATATCAGGGACGGTCCACCCGGCGCCCAGTTGGGTCCCCACCCTGTGGACTCGATTTTTCCTTGAGAAGCGAGTCTTTCCAGTGCCCTTTGAAAACTCCAGTCATCATTGACCTGGAATTCTCCGATGGGATTGACAACAACTACGATTACTCCCCAGAGAAAGAGCAAAAAAAACAAAGGAAGCCAAAATCCACGTGAAGAATCAAATGATGGCAAAGATCCCGCGGGACGCTTGTCTTTCGGATTCCGGGTTAGTTGAGTCAACATGTTCATGAAGCCAGGATTTCTTCACAGGAAGGCGAACCGAAGATCAGCAGCTCTCGGTTCTCAAAAAGGAAGGAACAAACACGTACACAATAAACCCTCAGGTTATTTCCACGTCTGTCTCAAGGACTTGGCCCAATCCGGCCGAATACGCGCACACGCATCAATTGACCCATTACGGCAAATGGAGGTCCGGGTCATCGATACCAAGAGTTTCCGAAATGGTCCGAGGGGACGTGCGTTTGCCTAAGGTTCGTACCACTTCGATTTCGATTTCAGCCATTTTTCTGTAATACGAGGTTCGATCAATTTTCAAATCCGGGTACTGTTTTATTACTTCTTGCTCATAGCGCGCGCATCCGCCACTTTCCATCGTGGTGCCGTCCGGCCGGCCGATGAAGTGCCGTATGCCGGCAAGGCGACAAATCATTGGACGAAATTCGTAAAGAGAGCAAATTCCTTCGAAGTTCAGCACGCAAACGCCGTTCCGGTAAACGGCGCCGCAGGGGTCATCCTCTTTGGCCTTGATCATGGCCAAACATCGGCCAAGGATCTCCAGTTGCCTGGAAGTGTCCAGGGCGTTGAAACCCCGTCTCAAGTAGAGCATTTCTGCAAAGGTGTGCAAAGTCAGATCGACGGTGCAACATTTCACACCATCGCAACCTTCACATGAAAAGCCCATTTCCTCCGCGGCTTCACCATAGGCTGAATCGATGAGCCTGTAGAGCCCAGTGAGACGGGGTATCAGTTCATCCCCGGTGAGCATGTGTTACACTCCCAAACGTCGCTGCACATCATCCGGGACAGCGCTTCCACGGACTTCTCTTTTCAAGAGACCTGGGAAGTAACCCTTTCAGATACAAGCAAGCGACGGGCAAGAAAGGGTAACCTCGTTCAGTCCTGCCAACTGATCGCCTCTTCAGGACAAGTGTCTATGGCTTCCTGCATGACATCCTCGGCGCATGCGGTTTGACTAACCACCGAGGCCTTTTCAGTCTCTTCATTGAGTACGAAGCAATCTTCCGCTATTGCTGCACATGTACCGCATCCGCTGCAAGCTTCTTCATCTATCACGACCGTCTTTGCCATTGTTTCTCCTTTCCCTATGTTCCGCTGTTTTGAGAAAACTAAAAGTCTTTATCATGTGAGCTTTACATCTTCCTGTTTTTCCAGTCAACCCCATTTTGGAATCTCTTTCAACCATTCACTCACATGGAAAAACCTCTTGGGAGAACCCAGCCCCGCGTTCGGCTAGCCGTAGTTGCGCCTAAGTTGTGTTCTGCAGCTTATACCGTTTGCCGCAAATTTTGACCTTTTGCACCGCAGCGCCCCAAAAGAACCGGTAGGGACCGGCGTCCCTGCCGGTCCGAACTAGTTCATTTTTATCAGCAAAATGTGCCGGCACGGAGGCCGGCACCTACCAAATTTAAAGAGACCCTTTCGTAATCGGACAGTATTTTTGACAAGCGTTAGAAAGGCCCGAAAGGACCTCCGCTTCCTAGCCGACACGCGCGTGCAGCGAGCTGCCGGCTCCTTCACCTGCGGTCGGTTCGAACTTGGCGACCTGGTTTCAGTTGCAGGGTACTGGGCACAACCGATTGATAAGAAAAGGGATGTTCGGGACGGCCGGATTTGACAGTGCCTTCGCGCCTCAAAATCCGGCCTCACCAGTGCGAATTTCCTTGACTACCCTGTTTTTGGGTGTCAATAGAGTTCTTATGGGCTCTGGAAAAATCACCTGAATCCACAGGCGTCATCGAGGAGGGAACATGACAAAGGCCGAATTTGTTGACAAGTTGGCCAAGAAGGGGGAAACCACCAAGAAGCACGCTGCTGAAGCTATTGACTTAGTTTTCGGAGCGATAAAGGAGCTGTTGACCAAGGAACAGCAGATCTCGATTCCAGGGTTCGGAAAGTTCTCCGTGGTCAAGAGGGCTGCCCGCACAGGCATCAATCCTCAGACCAAGAAGAAGATCAAAATCAAGGCCACGAAAGCTCCGAAGTTTTCGGCAGCAAAGGCCTTGAAGGAATCGGTTAAGTAAGTCTAGATCCGGTTCAAATTGTTCGGAACGATAGGGGGGCGAAGCATCGGTTTTCTTGTTCCCCTGTAGGTGGTCTGTAGCCGGATCGACTCACTGAACCCAATTGTAGTTTCCTGGACGTCTGATGTCCCGGCTGGGGCTTGAGGTAGTGGTTTAACCTCAGGTTCGGGATACTTTTTTGTTCAGGTTTCAGCGCTATCGTCCCTGTGCCTCGCGGTACGGCTGGCATCTTTTTGTAATGATGCGGACCGGACGTTGAGGATTGCGGTCTCGGGGCAAGTCCCAGTGATGTCGCCCAGTGCTCTAGCTGGGTCCAGCACCCGCCGTTTAGTCCCTCGGGGAAACTCCTCTGACAGGCCTTGACACGGTTTTGCGAACTTGATAGTTTCAATCTGCACGGGAGGCCGGTCACACCGGCTTTGCTTTCCGGAAGATCATAGTAACAGGAACGTGTATGTTTGTGGTGGCGAATTTGATAGACGCCGTAGCGGGCGTAATTGATATAGTGCTTACTATTTATATGTGGATCATTATTATAGCTGCCTTAATCTCCTGGGTAAATCCCGATCCGTATAATCCCATTGTTCGTTTTCTCTATAGTGTGACCGAGCCTGTTTTTGGGATCGTGCGGCGCCATCTCCCTTTGCCTGCCATGGGGATTGACTTCTCTCCCATCATAGTCTTGTTGGTAATTGTGTTCTTGCAGCAGTTTCTCGTGAAGACCTTGCACCAGATCGCCGTAAACCTTCAATAGGCAACTACTGATTTGAGTAAGTACCGTGTACCGGCCTGCGACGGACCGCTGCATTTGCGCGTCGAGCTTCGCGAGCCGAGGGCAAACATGTTATTGCCGAGGTGGATAGGTGCCGATGTATCTTAGAGATCATTCGGAAGGGGTTACCATAGAGGCCAGGATTGCTCCAAATGCCTCCCGCAACGCAATCATGTTAGATAGCGCCGGCCGGCTGATAATTAGGCTTACGGCCCCTCCTACGGAGGGGAAAGCCAACAAGAGTCTGGTAAAGTTCCTGGCCAAACGGCTGGGAGTTGCCCCATCCTCAATCACAATCGTTCGGGGACATGCTTCCAGGGACAAGGTGTTGCTTGTAAGCGGTTTGGACGAACTCACCGCCAGACGCCGATTGGAGGCCGGCACGTGAAAATACCATGCAATCTAAAATGAGGATTGTGAGGAGCGTTCTGTTGGTTTGGTGATTGTGGGCAACCTTAGCGGTTCGAGGCCATCACGAACACGCCACCACGCGGGATAGACCTCTACTCAAACACCGGTGACCTGGCCGGATACGCATGTGACGTACCGGGCTCCAGTCTTGTCGGCTGATAGCGGCTTCCATGATAAGTGGTTCCGCGCCATTGAAGAGCGTCTTTGAACAGTATCTTCTTGACAATCACTAGAAACACCCAGATCAACATAAGGTTTCCCAGAATGAGGAGAACCGTATATCTATGGGCGGTTCCCAATTGAGAATAAAAAAGGGCGGGGACTAGGCACATTACGCCCAGGCAAACGGCGGGCAAGAGGAACCACCCTCCAGGCCAGACCGACGGGGCCCCGCATACGTAAAAGTACATTGAAGCCAGCAAAACCGGAAAGCTCATCAACAGGTGCATTCCCAGGAATCTCAAGACCGTGGGAAGTTCGTAATTCATGGCGGCACTGAGAATCCGGGTCCAACCACGCAGGATTTCCCTGAAACTAGTGTACATGCGTGTTTGCAAAATGTGGCGGCCATTTGCGAATATAAGCCCCAGCCCTGCCGCCTTGACCCTTTTTCCTATGCCGATATCTTCCACGGCCAGTTCTCGCACGTCGTGGTGGCCGCCGATCTTTTCGTAAGCATGCCTGGTTATGAGATAGAACATCCCGTTTGCGGAGGCCACGGAGCTGTCGGGATCATTCACCTTATCGAGAGGAAAGAGAATGCACGACATGGCTGCAAAGCTGGGCTGCAAGGCTTTTTCCCAGAAGCTGTTCATAATGAACTTGGGGCTTAACGTTATCATGTTCACGTGTGAACGCGTCGCGTGATGATAGCATTGACGCAAAGCAGACCTGTGAAGCCTGCTGTCTGCGTCGAGGAATGCCAGCCATTCGCCTGTCGCATGTCTGACTCCCACGTCCAACGCGTGGCACTTGCCCGTCCATCCCGGTCTCAGATGATCAACCGATACTATTTTGCAGTTTTCGAGGCCGCGAACCACAGACGCGGCAATCGCGGCTGTATCGTCCGTCGAGCGGTCGTCGACCACAATAAGTTCAAACCGGGGGTAGTCCTGCTCAATAACAGATTGCAGGCATGCTCTTAACTTGGCCTCTTCGTTGTGAGCCGGCACGATAACGGAAATCAAAGGGGGCGTCGGCGGAAGATTTGCTTCCTCGATCGGATCAATGTGCGGCACCCGAAGCAAGGCTTGCAGTACGTCCCGCATTCTCAGCATCCAAAAGGAGATGACGAAAAGCAAAACTATTGATGACAAAGCCAAAGCAAGATGATTCAAGGTTTTCCCGGATAATCAAAGAGTTGTATGTTTCGGCTGGCCCGAAACGTATTATGCTAACACGAAATGCCTCGACTTTCACCACTTTTGCGACTAGACTCCAACTCCCTGACAACATGAAACAAATTCCATTTACCGGAGGAGCTTTGGTCATGCCGTCTCGTTGTGTAGTCATTCTTCTGGACGGGCTTGGGGACCGATCCTTTCCGGAGTTGGGCTTCATGACCCCTCTCCAGGCCGCTGAGACCCCCACGCTGGACTCTCTGGCCGCAGTAGGAGCCAACGGATTATTTCATGCGGACAAAGTGGGGACAGCCTTTTCCAGTCAAGACGCGCACTTTTCCCTTTTCGGTTACGATTGGCGGGACATGCCGCGGCGGAGCATATTGGAAGCGTTAGGCTCCGGGATGAATGTGGAAAGCGAAGATGTCGCGGCTCTCGCCCGCCTTGTGACGGCCAACGAGGACATGGGCAAGCTGGTTATCGTTGACCGTGTGCCGGATGCGACGCCGGAAGAGATTAAGGCTCTGATGGCTGAAGTCGCGACCTTCGCATCACGCGGGATTGAATTCCATTTCACGCAGACCAAACAGGTGGAAGGCATCCTGGTAATGAGAGGACGCGTGTCGCCCCAGATAACCGACATGGACCCGATGTTCAGCGGCCTTCCCGCGGCTGAAATAAAACCCTTGAAAACGGAGGCTGATACCAATACCGCGGCAATCACCGCTCACGCACTAAAAGACTATCTGGTATGGGTGTACAAAAGCCTGAACAAGCACCCAATCAACAAAGCAAGGGCCAAGCGCGGGCAGGGGCCGCTTAATGCCTTGGTGACCCATCTCGCGGACAAGCCTAAGGCGGTGACGCCGTTCAGCAGACGCTGGGGACTCAAAGGGCTGCTCATTTCTTCAAAACTGGTTCAATGGGGCCTAGGCAAGGTCCTGGGCATGGAAGTTCGCAGGGTAAAGAGCAGCGACGATCCTGGACGCGACCTTAAGGAGAGGATCGTTCTCGCCGCAGAGAATCTGCATGACTACGAGTTCATTCACGTTCACACCATGGCGCCTGATGAGGCAGCGCACACCAAGAGCCCGACCGCCAAGGTGAGAGCCATCGAGGCCCTGGATAGAGCAATTGGGGAGTCGATTCAGCCCATTCTGGACAACCCCGACGTGCTCCTGGTTGTTACTTCCGACCACTCGACCCCCAGTTCGGGCCCTTTGATCCATTCCGGAGAGCCGGTTCCGCTGACCATGGTCGGGGCGAACGCCCGCCGTGACAATGTCCGGTCTTTCAATGAAATAGATTGTTCAAGTGGTTCGCTTGGACTTCTTAGGGGAACAGAGTTCATGTACATGGTCCTGAATCACTTGGACCGCATCAACCTGGTGCGAATAAAGCACAACCCCGACGACGAGATTTGCTCGACCGGTGAATACGAGCCGTTTGCTCTCAGTTAAATGCCCCAAGCAGGGTCGGGGGCGCCCGGCCATTCTCGTGGGCACGTTGTCATTTCCGGCCCAGATAGTCCTCCACAGTGAAGCCCGCATCCTCGAGAAGCCGCACAGCCAAACCTCGCCCAATCTCGCATCCGGTGCGGACGGGAACCGTTATCGAGAGCTTTCGTTCCTCATGCCAAAGAGTCAAGTGGCTCCCGGATTGTCGATTCTCCACGAAGCCCTTCGCTTTGAGGATCAGTTCCCGTGCTGTAACTTGTGGCATCCTGCTCATTATGGCACCCCAATACTAAGCTCTTCCACATGAACGAGGCGCTCGTGTTGGGGCACGGTCTGAGCGTGCTCCAGCAGAGATGCCAAATGTTGCTCTACGGCATCGCGGATGTTCCGTTTTGTCTCTTCGATTGTCTTTCCATTGCTGAAACAGCCAGGAATGGTCGGGCTGTAGGCGAAATAGCCTTCGTCGTCAGATTCCTTTTCAATCACAATTTGAAATGAATAGAACCTCATGTGTTGTTATCCCCTTTTCCGTTCTCCACATCAGAGTACGTCCAACAGATGTGGTTCGCAAGACCCATCGTGAACCTGACTCAAGCTGTGAACATCCTTTCCGGCTCCGGTATGAACTTTCACGCGCAGGGTGTAATCGACGCGGCCCTTGAATCTCTTGCGGACCTTGCCGTCAATGATCTCGATAGTCCCCGCGGTTTCCTCGCGGCGGATCAAGTCCTCTGTCCATCCACGGCCATTAATGGCAGGGTCTGTTAGCTTAGCACGGGGGTCGGATTCGTTCAGGGGCAAGTCAGGATCTCCGGCCGAAGACATGTCGCCTATTGTAACATCAAGCCGCTTCTGTAGCTTCCAGATGGCCGATTATACGGCTAAGGTAGCAAATTCTCAATAAAAGTTTGTGAGAGATGGGATATAGAATGCGGAGCCTGGAAATCCCGGGCAGGGTATTGACGGTGGCAAGAGGGCAATAGACTGCAGAAGTGGCCGTTCAACAGTTGGATGCCCCTGGGCAGAGCCGGGAGCCTACCATTCTTCGATTAAGTGCATAACATTCGAACATCATACAAGGACCGGACAGGGAGAGTTCGCCTCCCTTTTTCTTCTCCGAGTTTTATGCTAGGTAAATACTTTCGGCGGGCTGGGACTACGGGACGGGAAAAGATGAAACGAGAGGAATGGGAAAGCATTTGCAGTAAGTGTGGCAAGTGCTGTTATGAAAAGGTTGATTTGGGTGCAGGCGTGGTCCGGTACACCGACGAGCCCTGCCAGCACCTGGATGTTGAGACCAATCTGTGTAAGGTATACCACAATCGTCATGAGGCCGAGCCCGACTGCATAAGCCTGACCGAGCACCTCGTTCGTTCCCTCGACTGGTTGCCGGAAGACTGCGCTTACGTGGCACATATCAGGCATATAGATACTTTGGCCGAGGTTCGTGTGGCCGCTGACAATAGAAAAAGGACCCGCAATTCCAAAAGGAGGCGATAATGGCCGTCAAGACGCTACAAGTCAACAAAGATATCCTCAGCGCGAACGATCTGCTTGCCGATAATTTGCGAGCACGGTTTGACAATTCCAAGGTCTTCGTCATGAACCTTATGTCTTCGCCTGGAGCCGGCAAGACATCCCTTATTCTGAGGCTTATCCGGTCCCTTTCCGACAGGTTCAAAATCGGAGTCATTGAAGGCGACATCGCTTCGGACGTGGACGCGCAGAAGGTCCAGGAGACCAAGGTGGACGTGGTCCAGATCAACACCGACGGGGCTTGCCACCTGGACGCAAATATGATTTTGTCCGCGTCGGAAAGCCTCGGCATTCAGGGAAAAGACCTTGTGATAATAGAAAACGTGGGAAACCTGGTATGCCCGGCGGAATTCAGGCTTGGAGAGAACATTAAAGTGATGATCCTGTCGATCCCCGAAGGCCACGACAAGCCGCTCAAGTACCCGTTGATGTTCACGGAATCTAATGCTTTGATACTGAATAAGATCGACTTGCTGCCGTACACGGATTTCAACATGGAGGAATTGAACAAGACCGTCCGTGCAATGAATCCTTCTATTCAGATCTTCCCGGTATCGGCAAAAACCGGAGAAGGGATTGATAATTTGGCGGGGTGGCTGGCAGACCAGATCCAAACAGCAAAATAAGCCGTTCGCAAACTTGGGATTGAACAGCCGGAGCTGCGGTCCGAGACGCATAGCGCCTGGGAGCGGGAAAAACTCGCGGCCGGAAAGGACAAATCTTGATGACAATCCAATATCCTCGCAAAGGATATTACTCAACCATACTCTTACTCTGTGGAATAGCGATGCTGATCCCCATTCTTGCTGCGGGGAAAACCCTTTCCGACGCGGAAGTGGCCCAGGAGGTGGGAAAGGACAACAATAGAGTAATAATAGAGGAGTTCCTCAGGTATGAATTGAGGGAAGTCAACGAATACGCGGCTAAGCCGCTCTTGAAGGATCATCCTTCGGTGTCATTCTTCATAAAACAAGCGGAAAGGGGACCGTTCAAAAACCTCCTGTTCCTGGAAGAACAAACCCACAGGCTGCGCGACGCTCAGAAGAACATAGATTCGCTCCCCTACTCTGTCGCGTTCTCATCCGGCGAAAAGAAAAAGATACTCGGGCTTAAATCCGCGGCCGACAGGATTGTCTCGTATGGGATTCCTCTGACGAAGCGAGATTTCCTCAAGGTAATCGAAGCGGCCAAGCAGCTTGCCGACAAGAGAAGAAAACATCCGATGGAATTGATCCCGGATCGCAAATTCAGAGACGAGATTTATCGGCTCTGCGAATCCACTCCCGAAGCATTGGACACCGAAATGGGCAAACTTTCGGAAGGGGAACTCATTTGCATGAAGCTCGGCTGGACCCTCGAGGAAGTAACTTTGACGCGGCTGTGGCTGGTCTTCAACGACAATAAGCTCCCGAAGCCGAATGACTACATGGCATTCAGAAAGAAGCGGAGCGAGTATTTTCAGAAGAGGCTCAAAGAGATCTACGGCCATACGGCCAACGAGAAGTCCTCTGACGGCAGCTCCGCGCAGAAACGCTCCAACAAATAGATATGGCTTTAAAAATTGCTGCGCGTGGGGCAAGTAGTGCCCGCCAAACGGAGCCATTGTCGTCTGTCCTGATAGAACGCGCTCCCCGAGAATAATTGTTACGCATTCGATCGCGAATCGGAATAATCTGTCTCTGGACCAATTCGGAGGCCGGGCAGCCCATGCATCCTCTGATACGCCTGGAAAACGTAACAAAGCGCTATCCGAGCGGAATGTCCCGTGCGGTAGTGCCGTTAAAGGAAGTCAGCCTGGAGATTCATCAGGGCGAAAGGATATTGCTGCTGGGAAAGAGCGGATCCGGGAAGAGCACTTTTTTGAACATCTTGGGGGGAGTGGATCTACCCACGAGCGGCCGCGTGTTGTATGACGGTCGTGAAATTTCGACCCTTCCCCAGCAAGAGTTGGCTTTGTACCGCCGCAAAGAAGTGGGATTCGTATTTCAGTCATTTAATCTGTTTCCTACCCTCACTGTGGGAGAAAACCTTACGCTTCCGTTGGATCTGTTAGGAATAACCGATGAAACCAAGGCGCGCGAGGTTCTTGAGGCAGTCGGGCTTGCAAGTCATTGGGACAAATTCCCGGAACAGCTTTCCGGCGGGGAACAGCAGAGAGTAGCGATTGCGAGGGCGCTGGTGAAGGGCCCCAAACTAATCCTGGCGGACGAGCCTACCGGCAACCTGGACCTTGAGACAGGAAACAGCGTCCTGGAACTGATTCACGAAATTTGCAGCAGGACCGACGCGACGCTTGTCATGGCTACCCACAGCGCCGAAGCGCTCTGGTTGGCTCATCGCAAGTATAGACTGCGCGGCGGAAAATTGGTCGAAGAATCCGAGTCCGGAGAGGTCATCTAGGATCGGAGGACCAAGGGAGCCTTCCTGACTGGCTTGAAATGACACGTGTTTCCGGGCAGAGCCCCGAAGGTGAAGGTTCCCAGGCGAGCCTGGGCACCAGCAGGAAGACCCGGAACAATCTGCTGAGAAGTATTTGTAAGCCTTGCGGGCACTGGCATCTCCTGATGGGCTGTCCATGACTATTCTTCCACTGCTTAAATTCAATTTGCGGTATTATCGGCGTCACCGTCTGCTGTCACTCCTGTGTCTTATGGGGATATCCCTCGGCGTGGGAATCGTAATCGCTGTCGAGTTGATAAATAATTCAGCCCTATCATCGGTTTCAGCATCCGTGGATTTCCTTTCCGGCCGAGCTACTCACTCGCTCGTTTCCAATTATGGTCGCATCGACGAAAAGCTGTTCGCTAAAATATGGAACGACCCGGACATTGAAGCTGCTTCGCCCGTGGTAGAAGTCATGGCCCACACCCTGGAGACCGGGCGAGAGCCCATTCGTTTCTTGGGATTGGACCCTTTTCTGGACTCCGATTTTCGGGCGCTAGCTCCAGCTGCGGCCAAAGCGGACGATTTCGAAAGGTTCCTTGCGGGTCGCGTTCCGTCGATCTTGGTGTCCGGAAAGCTCATGGAAAGCCACGGCTTGGAGACCGGCGGGACCTTAACCGTTCTGACCGCGGGCATCGAAAAAAAGGTGAAGATACTGGGGAGTCTGCCAAGATCTGCAGACGCCGGCCTAGGAGACAATATCGCTATAATGGATATATCCGCGGCCCAGGAGATTTTCGGCAAAGAAGGGCACTTGGATCGCATCGACATCGTTTATTCCGGAGATGTTGAACAACTTACGAAGCGGCTACCTACAAGTCTCAGGCTTACTGACGGAAATTCAAGGAAGGCAGCGCTCAAGGCCATGCTCTATTCGTTCCAGTTGAACCTGGCAGCCATGAGTTTGCTTGCCCTTTTTGTTGGGATTTTCCTGATCTACAATTTTTCCATGTTTTCCGTCTTGTCCCGTCGCGAAAACATGTCGCTGCTACTCACACTTGGCGCGGATAGGAAAGGCCTCGTTGTAGCGTTCATGACGGAATCGCTCCTCCTGGGGACTTTGGGAAGTCTGGTCGGAATATTTTTCGGCTACGCGGTGGCGTGGTGGAGTATCGACAGAGTTTCATCGACAATCGGTGAACTCTATTTCTATGTAAGAGTTGAGAGTGTGCGGCTGACCTTGCCCGTGGTCTTGAGCGGTTTTGGAGTAGGATATTTGGCCACTTTCTTGGGGACCGGGCTCCCGGCCCTTGAGGTCGCGGTTACCTCCCCGATATTGGGAATAAAGCGTCAAAGCATCGAAGACCGCGCTCACGGGTTGAAAGGCTTTCTTTTTGCGGGTGGGATCTTCTGCTTCCTGGCCGCGTTGGTTGCCGCCTGGGGATCGCGCTTTTCCATTTACTGGGGGTTTTTGTCAGCCTTCGGAATGACCCTTGCGTTCGCGCTTTTCACCCCTTCCCTTCTTTCTCCATTCACGCACTATGCAGGGATCCATCTGCGTAAAATCCGAGGATTATTGGAGGCTTTTCTGGCCGCTCGCACGATTAGAGCTTCTTTGAGTCGCACGAGCATGGCTGTTGCCGCACTGGCTGTAGCTCTTTCCATGACCATCGGTGTGGATACCATGATCCACAGCTTCAGGAAATCCGTGGCGGATTGGCTGGAAGGATCATTAGAGGGGCATCTGTATATTTCTCCGGGGACGACCAAGTGGGACCATCCACTTCCTGCAGACCTGGTCGTAGATTTGAAGAACGACCCTCGTGTCGAGGCGGTCGAACGATATGCCGCCTATGATGTGTTCCTCCAGGACAAGTCTGTGAAATTGCGTGTGGTGGACGGGTCGGTTCTGAAGCACCACTCTTCATTCCGTTTTCTCGAAGGCAAGAAATCCGCCTGGGACAAGCTCGTTGCAGGAGGGGTCTTTATTTCGGAGTCTCTCGCGTACCGATTCGGTTTGTCTTTGGGCGACATGGTAGGTCTCGTCACTCCGGAAGGCGAGCGGCCATTCCGTGTGGTTTCCGTTTTACGAGACTACTCCTCGGACCAGGGGACCATCCACATGGATCGGGAGATCTATGAGAAGATCTGGAAGGACAAGCGCGTGCAGTCAATAGCCCTTTTTTTGAAGCCGACCGCGTCTGTGGAGGAAATACGTGAATCCATATTGCGGAAATATCCCGACCTGGATCGTACCATGGCGTCGAACACCAAAATGAAAAACGACGTTCTCGTTATATTTGACAAGACCTTCGCTCCTACTGCGACTCTGAAAGGAGTTTCTCTCTTGGTGGCGCTTCTGGGGGTGGCCACGGCTCTCATGGCGATCTTACTGGAAAGATCCAGAGAAATGACAGTGTTGGGCTATCTCGGGCTTACCAGGCGGGAGATGGGCAAGATGAATGTGTATCAGGCTCTGATCATGGGGTTTGCGGCTTTCTCCATCTCCATAATATGCGGCCTCATCCTGACTTACATAATAATATACGCTATCAACTATCGATCGTTCGGCTGGTCGGTGGATGTTCATGTCAATTTGTGGATATTTGCCAAAAGCTTCCTCCTGACTATGCTGGCATGCCTCGTTTCCGCGCTCTATCCGACTTACAAGCTGATCAGAGCACCCGCGGGGCTGTCGCTCAAAGAGGAGTGAGCCAGGCAGGCGAGCGCGGCCCGGTCAGGAAAGGTCCGCGTCGAGCAACAGCCGTACGAGGTTCGCAGAAGAAAAATGCCCGGCTGTTTGCCGACAAAACATGCTTTCACCGCCCATTAATTCATCCACGATGGCTGAGACATCGAGTCCTCTCTCTTGAAGATCTTTGGCTTTCATACCGAGGGTCTCAAAGTAATTAATTGCAGCTCGAAGGGCCTTTTGACCGCGCTTCTCCACGGTTCTCAGCGCGGTGAAAAGCATTAGGTTTTCCGTCCCCAATTCAAGGATCTTTTTCATGGAGTGCATCATCGCGGTAATATCGGTTTCCCGTCCCGCTGTTTTCAGCTTTTCCCCGAAATACAAGTCACCGGTGAAACACCACCCCCGGGAGGATTCCACCAGACTAATGTGGTCTTCACAATGCCCCGGCGTTTCGATGACATCAAAACAGAACCTCGAAGTCTCGATTCTTCGGGGTACGGGATTGACTTCCGACGGCTCAGGGTTTCCCCATGTGATTTCGCGGTACGATGGCAGAGCCGGCGGCCTTTTGATCAGAGGAATTGCCTGGGGATGGGCGAGTATTTCTATGCCCAGCCTCTCTTGGAGCAGTTTATTGGCCCCTACGTGATCTTCGTGGTAATGGGTGTTGACCGCAACGCGCACGTCCGTGCCTTCCAGATAGTCCACGAACTCCTTGGCACAGTGACTGCACCCCGTGTCGATAAGCACCCCGTCAACCAGATAAGCGGACACCCAATAGTGGATCCTGCCCTTGCCTCCACGGGACATTTTGATTTGGGTTACGCCGTCAAAACAACTCGTTTCGATCATCAAAGAGTCTCCATCCATTTTTTTGGGAAGCAGCGTCGGGTCTTTTTTTGTTCCTCGTTCCCAGGCTCGCCTGGGAACCAGACAGATCTTAGGCTCACGCAATCGCCGGGGCGTTGTCCGTTCGTCGGGAAATGCTTTCCCACAGAATAGCGCGGAACTTTTTTCAAACGCAATCTTGCACTTTTGTCGCAAAGTCCATATTATTCACTATTCACACTTACCCGAGCTTCCTCAAAAACAACAGTAATGAAGAGGGCATATTGCATGCAAAGCACAAATCTGCAAGTGGATGACGCTCATCGGATTCAAACCGGTCAACTGGAGATGCCTCCCAGGCTACTGCTCGGCCCCGGCCCCTCGAACATTCACCCGAGGGTTCGCCAGGCCCTCGGCATGAATATAGTGGGCCACCTGGACCCCAAGTTCATCGAGCTGATGAGTGAGACGCAGGAATTGCTCCGCTACGTGTGGCAAACTGACAACCAATTTACCATTCCCGTGAGCGGCACGGGAAGCGCGGCCATGGAGGCAACCTTGGCCAACTGCGTAGAACCCGGTGATGTGGTACTGATCGGCGTTAACGGTTATTTCGGAGAACGGCTTTGCGAAATGGCCTCCAGATACGGAGCGGATGTGCGAAGAATGGAAAAACCTTGGGGTGAGGTTTTCTCCCTTGAGGAAGTCGCGGAAGGCCTGGAAACCCATCGTCCCGCATTACTCGGCTTGGTGCATGCCGAAACATCCACAGGCGCGCTTCAACCCATGGACGGCATAGGCAAGCTGTGCCGTGAATTTCACGCGCTCCTCCTGTTGGACACGGTTACCAGTCTGGGAGGAATCCCTGTCTTTCTCGACCGCTGGCATGTGGACGTAGCCTACAGCGGGAGCCAGAAGTGCCTTAGCTGCCCGCCCGGGGTCGCTCCTTTTACTCTAGGCCCCAGAGCCATGGAGAAGCTGAACAGCCGCAAATCAAAACCGGCCAACTGGTACCTGGACATGACCCTCATCAGAAAATACTGGAACGGAGAGCGGACGTATCACCACACCGCTCCGATCAATATGGTTTACGCGTTTCGTGAGGCTCTGCGTGTTGTCGCGGAGGAAGGCCTTGAAGATCGCTGGGCACGACATCGAGCCAACGCGGAACTCCTGTGGGAAGGGCTCGAAGAGTTGGGCATCGGATGTCATGTGGAGAAGCAGTTTCGTCTGCCGAGCCTTACCACCGCGCTTGTGCCCGAAGGCATCGACAGCAAGGCAGTCAGCGGCTGGCTCCTGGAAAACTACAACATAGAAATGGCCGCAGGATTAGGGCAGTTGGCCGGAAAGGTTTGGCGTATCGGATTGATGGGCTTTAACAGCCGAAGGGAAAACGTGATTCTTCTGCTGTCGGCACTGGAGAAGGCCATTGAATTAGCACGGTAGCCGTGGCGCTCTAGGCAACTGTTTTTGGATGAACATGCAGGAGTCCGAGAACGCTTTCCAAGGAAGGGACACCGGCCGAATCTTTAACTGAGAACCCCCTTGATTTTAGAGCTTCTTTCTCATTGCCACCCGATCCTCAAGGGGGATGGATCGGATCATCATCTGTAGTTCTTCCAAACTGCCGCTAACTACGTTGATTATTTCGAAGCCTGCTGAAAAAACCCCGGATAGACTTTCCCTCGTTGCCCAACGACACTGCCCCTCCACCTCGATCAGGTTAATGTGGAACAGCTCGTGTGCGGGGATCACTAAAGTCTTTATCTCGCCCACACTGGCCTCAATTCCTTTCACTCCCAGCCCCATGGTCGAGACGTTCAGGACCAGACCCCGTTCGTCAGGAAAGTCCTTTTCATAAACAGGCAAAGGAAAGTCCAGTTCATCTCTTATGGATATGCGAAAATCCGAGGGCATTTCAGGATATAGCGCCGGATCGGCAGGCGCGGACCTCTCATTTAGTTCGGAGGGGTTGATAGCCTTTACCGCAACGAGCTTCTTGAAAATGAACTCCA
The DNA here is from genome assembly GCA_016212925.1 of Desulfomonile tiedjei. Lineage (NCBI taxonomy): Bacteria > Pseudomonadati > Thermodesulfobacteriota > Desulfomonilia > Desulfomonilales > Desulfomonilaceae > Desulfomonile > Desulfomonile tiedjei. Next base: position 207,158 of record JACRDF010000052.1, on the reverse strand, counting down.
GTTCTCTTTCGGTGAGTCGATACTTCTCCATTAATTGGCGATTGCTGAATCCCGAAAAACGCAGATCCGCGACAAAATCTCTGGCGCTTATTTCCCGTTTTGGTGACATTGCTTGGGGCCCTCCTGCACATCACTATTATAACATGCAGTTATGCCCATTGCTTCAAAAACTCTAGTCTTTTTTGGATCACCATTCTTCTTTTTTCTTTAAGATGTCCATCCCAGTTCAGTGCCGATCAGCTATTCCTGCGCTGGTTTAGTGGTTTCTTTCGCGTCAAGGAGTCCTGACTGGGGCTACGATTGCCAACGACACGACCCAGACTGTGCAGCGAGCGAGCAACATTGTCGGCGAGAATGCCCGAAAAGCGCTCACGCATAAATGTGGTCGAGAGAGCCTCTATAACCGTACCGGAGTAAGTAACAAAGGCACATTGGAAAACCTGGAATGCCGGTAAACGCGTTCAGGCAGAGGCGAGGCTGTACGATTTTCGCGCCTCTTCTTTGCCTCGACGCGATTCGGGAGCAGCTTGTCCGGGGATGACCGTGGGAGCATCCATATCTACTTAGTTGTTATCACTAAGTGTGCTGAGTTTTCTTCTCATGGGCACGAAAGTGGCATACTCGTTGCAACGCGTAAACGTAACGCGTGGGGGCCGCCAGAGCGTCAAAACCATTGACACCGCAACTTGGCGACAATTATTAGGCGCCTTAATTGACAAACCAGGAGCATGCCATGTCGGGTCAGGAATTACGAGCTTTCGATTTCACAGAGGCGCATTATCGGGTGCCCGAGAGCGTCACTCTGGAGAAGGTCTTCGCCGATTCGATTGATCTGGCAACAATTGACACGGATCCCATGACCGGCTCGGGGAGCTTCAAGGTCAGCGGAACTCAGGCAGAGGGATTTCATCGATTGTTGAATGCGTTGCCCATCCCTGCCATGCTCGTGGATCAAAGCTATTCGGCTGTCTTTGCAAACGAAGCATCAGAAAAAATCAATATTGATTATCGAAACATGGCCGGCGGTCCCTTTTTCGCACTCTTCCCTCATCCTCGCAACGCCCTCGCTGTTCAGGTGCTGGTGGACAAGGTTTTCTACGAGAAGAAACGGCAGGTGAGTGAAGGCCTGTTACAGGTTCGCGGAAAAAAGATCTGGGCGCGCATGCATTTTCGATCCATCAAGCTCGACAGGGACAGGCTGTTACTTGTCCTCATCGAAGACCTCACCCTTGAGAAGAAGCAGCTTTTTCTTATCAAGAAACACGGGGCCACGCTTCAGACCGCGCGAGATGAACTGGAGAGGCGTGTGGAGGACCGTACAGCGGAACTGGCAGCGACCAATTGGCGCCTGCGCCAGGAGATTGCCGAGCGGCAACGAGCGGAACAGGAATTGCAAAGAGCCCATGCCGAACTCGAAAAGCACGTCGACCAACGCACTGCTGAGCTGCTGGCCGCCAATAAACAGCTTAAGCTGGAGGTCGTCGAACGAAAAAGAGCCGAGGCCGCGCTCCGTGAGTCGGAAGAGAAATATCGCACCATAGTCGAGACCATCGAGGAAGCCTATTACGAACTGGATAACGCAGGCAATTTCAACTTCTTGAACGATTCGGCGTGCAAACTACTGGGCCATGAAAAAGAGTGTCTCCTGGGAAAGGATTTCCGCTCGAGCATACACGACCATAGTCTGCCGGACGCGCATGAAACCTTTAAGAAAGTGCTGGAGACGGGGAAGCCCGTCAATGCGTCTCACTGGAAGATGGTGACCAAGGACGGCTCCGAAAGAGACATGGAGGTGTCCGTCTCTTTGATCAGAGACTCGTTAGGAGACCCGTTGGGGTTCAGAGGCATCTGGCGGGATGTTACCGGCCGCAGACAAGCGGAGGAGGAACTCTTCAAGGTGGCCAAGCTTGAATCCATAGGCGTCCTTGCGGGCGGCATTGCGCACGATTTCAACAATATTCTGACAGCCATTCAAGGGAGTGTGTCGCTGGCCAAGTTGACCGCAAGACCTGGCGACAAGGTGTATCACTTGCTGGAAAATGCGGAAAAGGCGTCCACAAGAGCTAAAGACCTCACACAACAGTTGCTCACATTCTCCAGAGGAGGTGAGCCGGTTAGAAAGGCATGCCGCATTGCGGGCCTGGTACGAGACGCGTGCGAATTCACATTGAGGGGTTCCACGGTCCGATGCGAATTTTCCATTCCGAAGACCGTCTGGACGGTGAACGTGGATGAAGGACAGATCAGTCAGGTTATCAGCAACCTCGTCATAAATGCTCAGCAGGCCATGCCGCAGGGTGGTGTGATCAAGATGAGGGTGGAAGATGTTGTCGTGGCACCGGAGCATGGTTTGCCAATATCACCCGGGCCCTACGTGAGGATATCAATCGAGGATCATGGCCGCGGGATACCCGAAGAGCATCTGTCCAAGATCTTTGACCCGTATTTTACGACCAAACAGAAAGGGAGCGGCCTCGGCCTGGCCACATCCTATTCCATAATCAAAAAACATGACGGGCTGATTGCGGTCTCTTCGACCTCGGGAACGGGCACCACGTTTGATGTGTATCTCCCCAGATCGGACGATAAAATCCCGGAGGACAACGGCACGAAGCTGCGGCTCCTTACCGGCAAGGCCAAGATATTGTTGATGGATGACGAGCAAATAATAGGCGATCTGGCCAAAGAAATACTAAGTATGCTGGGCTATGACGTGGATGTAGCAACCGATGGGGCCGAGGCGGTGGAACTTTACGGGAAAGCCCTGAAGACCGAGGAACCCTATGACCTTGTTATAGTAGACTTGACGGTTCCCGGCGGCATGGGAGGGAAGGAAGCCATCGATATACTTGGCAAATCTGACCCCAAGATAAGAGCAATCGTGTCCAGCGGCTATTCCAATGATCCCATTATGGCCAATCATGAAAAACATGGCTTTATTGGAGTTGTGGCAAAACCTTACACAGTGATCGAGCTGTCTGAGGCTGTCCGGCGAGCCCTGGTGTCGGACAAGAAAGTATAGAATAAGGTCTTTCGGCAAATTCTCTGCCCGTAGCCAAAATTGCGACCGGATGGCGCTCACCGCCCTGTATGCAATGGGACATCGGCTTTGCCATTACCACTTATGCCAATGCGCTTTCGTACAACTGAAGATGGCGGGCATCCCGCGTCCCGCGGGACCGCCACCACATTATGGTAGCGGCTGGCGTCCCTGCCGGCCACTGCTAATGTCCCTTCTTGAAAGCGCATTCCCTTGAAAACGCCTCGAAGACAACCGGCAATCCCGCGTTCAGCGCGGGACGGCGCTACCGGCGTTTTCATAATTCGTTGTGGCACTCGCCGCCACGGAAGTTGGTATTACTATAGTACTTCCCAAAACTAATCGCGAAAATAGCTATCGCATAAATCGTTCCCCTGAAGGGGGAGTTCCTTGAGTAGCCACGGGTGAAACCCGTGGTATGCAGAGCCAAGAATTAGTTTCATACGGCCCTGGAGGGGCCGACCCCTCCGGGGCCGGAACCGTGATTGCCGGGGGCTCTTTCCCTGGGTTTCACCCAGGGCTACTCACGGCATTCCCCTTCGGGGAATCCTGGACAAAGGAGCAGCTTGCCGGAAGCAGCGTCCTGTCGACTGGAGCGTGGCACTGTCGAACAAGCCGATCCCGTCTGGCGGAACAACCACAAGTGAATCCGTGATTACTTTCGAGAACTACTATATGATGATTCTCAAAAGTTTTTTCCGAAGGGAGTCGCACTGCCGGACAAGCCGGTCCCGCGTTCGCGGGACACTCATAAGTCAATCTGCGATTACCTTCGAGAACTGCTATATAAGCTCTGAAAGAGCCGATCTGTGACTTTCCCCTACCCCGCCCCTGCAATTCCTGAAACCTGAGGGATCGCGAAACCATTTCAGTGCCATTGTTTTGACTTAACCGATAGTTTGGCATAAGCTTAGTGTCTAACGGTTTATGCCACGGAGCAGCGACCCCGCCGAGGATGGCTTTCTTCCGGGAAAACCCGCATGCAGGATAGAGACAAAACCCGAGAACAGCTCTTGGACGAACTCAAGGATTTGCGGAGCAAGCTCTCGGAGCTTCAGGCCGCCCAGGAGCAAAGGAATCACGCGAAGCCGGGGGAAGAAAACGCTCGACAACTGGTGAAACAGACAAATGAGAGATTCGCTGCGCTTCTCAATGCCACTACGGATGTAGCGTGTATCACGGACTCTTCAGGGGTTTATCTTGCTGTGAATGATGCTCTGGCTCAGAGACTGGGGAAAAGGCCGGATGAACTGCTGGGGCAATCGGCCTTCCAATTCTTCCCCCCTGACGTGACCAAACGAAGGCAAAACCGACTCGCAAGGGTGATTCGCACAGGCAAACCTCTCCGGGAAGAACAAGAGAACCGTGGCCGCGTCTTTGATGAGAGCATTTATCCTATTTTGGACTCACAAGGCACCGTCACGGCCTTGGCTGTTTTCGCCCGTGATATCACGGAGCAAAAGCGGGCGGAGGTGGCTTTACGTCAGGCGCACGATGAACTCGAAAAGAGAGTCCGGGTACGCACAGCGGAATTGTCGAAAGCCAACGCCCAACTAAGAAATGAGATCTCGCGGCGAGAGAAAATACAGGATGAGCTGGCGAAAAGTGAATTGCTCCACCGGATGCTCGTAGAGACGGCCAAAGACCTCATCTGGTCGGTTGACTTGAATCTCAAATATACATACATCAGTCCCTCCGTCCATGAAGTCCTCGGTTATACTGTCGAAGAGATCATGTCATTGAACCCTCTCGACGTCCTGACCCCGCAATCTCGTGAACTCGTCCTCAGTGCTTTGGAGGAAGAACTGGGCTTGGAAAAACCTAAGCCCAGGGACAGGTTCGTCTCCCGCACCGTGACGGTCGAACATTACCACAAGAACGGGACCATCGTGTGGTTCGAGATCACCACCTCTTTTTTGCGTGACGAGAACGGAACCCCTGTGGGCATAATCGGCATCTCCCGGGACATCACCCAGCGCAAACGTCAAGAAGAGGCCTTGAGGGAAAGCAAAGATACCATCGAGGCCTTACTTAACGGCACAACCGACCATGCCCTGTTGCTCGATCCTGAAGCAAATTTTCTGGCTTTGAACGAAGCCGCCGCCAGGAGAATTGGGAAACCGGTGAGCGAATTGATAGGCAAAAAAGCGCTGAATTACCTCCCTACGGGAGTGCGGGAAATTAGAGAGAGCTGGCTTGACAAGGCGGTTCAATCCGGCGCGGGTGTCCGATTCCACGATGAATGCGCCGGACGTTTTTTTGACAACTCTGTTTATCCCATTTTGGATGACAGCGGAAATGTCAAGGCAGTCGCCATTTTCGACCGTGATATAACAGACCGCAAAATAGCGGAAGATCAGCTCAGGGAATCCCTAAAGGAGAACGAAGTCCTGTTGCGGGAAGTCCACCACAGGGTCAAGAACAATCTTCAGGTTGTATCGAGCCTGCTGAATCTACAATCTCGAGATTCGAAAACAAAGACATACGAACAGATGTTTTCGGAGAGCCGCAGCCGCATCCAATCAATGGCGCTCATCCACGAGAAACTCTACCGGGCAAGCGACCTGGCCCACATTGACTTCAAGGAATATATCCGCAGTCTTCTGGCTGACCTGTTCCACTCTTTCGGCGCGAACTCAAACCAGGTTGTTGTGAAGCTTGACATCGAAGTCGTTCCATTGACGGTAGACATCGCAACTCCATGTGCACTTATTGCCAATGAGCTGGTCTCCAATTGCCTTAAGCATGCTTTCCCGGACGGCAGGCCCGGCACGATTCGATTCTTTTTTGCGTCCAGTGACGATCGGTTCGATCTGATTGTTTCCGACAACGGGGTCGGCCTCCCCGAAAACGTTGATCTCAATAGCCCACAAACCTTGGGCTTGCGCCTCGTCAACATCCTGGTCAAGCAACTGGGGGGGCGAATGGAGGTCCGTCGGTCAAAGGGAGCTGAGGTCAGAATACACTTCAAGAGATTGACAAACGAGACGCTCGATGCGAGGCAACTGAGCCGATGGTGTGAAGGCCTCTCGTAAGTTCGGAAGCGTCCGCTGTGAAAGGAGCAACAGTGCAGCAAGCCGGCATACTGGAAGAACTGTATGAGCGAGTCATTGCCCAGGGGGTATGCGCTGCCTGTGGCGCATGCGTCGGACAATGCCCTTACCTCACGAAATTCAAGGGCAAAACGGTTAAATTGGATTCATGCACCCGATCCGAGGGCCGATGCTACGCGTACTGCCCCGCCGTGTCCTTCGACGAGGCTGTTGTCGCACGAGAGGTCTTTGCCGCCCAGTACGACGGGGACGGCCTAGGCAATTGGATTGAAGCCAAAGCATCCCGATCGACCTCCGGTGAAATAGCTTCGGTTGCGCAAGCCGGCGGCACAGTCACCTCCTTGATGGTCATGGCGTTGGAAAAAGGTCTCATCGACGCGGCTGTCCTCACCGCTTCCGGCGGTCCCGATGGGTTTGCCCGTGGGGTGGTTGCAACTACTGCTGACGAAATAAAAGCCTGCACAGGATCGAAGTTCATCGGGGCCCATTCTTTGGAGGCTTTGCGACAGGCTTTGGACAGAGGTTTCAATCGAATCGGAGTGGTCGGACTTCCCTGTCAAATCAGGTCGGTTCGTAAAATGCAGGTCTATGACCTGAAAAAGGAAAACCTTAAAGGACGAATCGTGCTCCTGGTGGGGCTGTTCTGCAACTGGACGTTTTCAGCGCGGGAATTCAACTCACTTCTCTCCATGCGATGGCCCAATAAGGAGATCAAGAAATATGACATTCCTCCGCCGCCGGCAAATACTCTGAACATTGAAACCGCGGACGGAGTGGAATCCATCTCCCTTGACGAACTCCGCCCTCTGATTCAAAGCGCTTGTCAACGATGCCCTGACATGACTTCTGAATTTGCCGACATATCGGTAGGCATGTTCGAGGGCAGGCCCGGGTGGAATACCATGCTAATCAGGACAAAAACCGGAATGAATTCGGTGAAAACCGCGGAAGAAAGCCTAATCCTGGCGATCGAGCCTTTTCCGGAAGAGAATCTCGCCCATTTGAGGCAGGCTTCCTTGAACAAGAGAAGCCGAGCAATGTCGGCCCAACCATGATTTAAGTAAGGTTTGGAGGCCTTAATGAGGGATGAAATAAAGAAGGAGCTTGCGAAAATAGTCGGTCCGGATCGGGCCACTGATGCGCCTGAACATCTTGTGACTTATTCGTTCGATGCCTATACCGAAGAGCATCTTCCGGAGATCGTACTCTTTCCTGTTACTACGGAAGAAGTATCGGCCATCATGAAAGTTGCATACCGGGAAGACGTTCCCGTGACTCCGAGGGGAGGAGGCAGCAACCTGGCCGGGGAAAGCATCCCGATTCGGGGCGGTATTGTCGTCTGCCTGACCAAAATGGACAAAATTCTCGCAATTGATACAGGTAGCCTTACGGCCACGGTACAGCCCGGAGTGGTGAATCTCGATCTTCAGAAGGCGGTTGAAAAGCTCGGCTTTATGTATCCGCCGGACCCGGCTTCCTGGGCTGTGGCCACCATGGGGGGCACGGTGGCAACCAACGCGGGAGGACCTCGGACTCTGAAGTACGGCGTGACCAAGGACTATTTGCTGGGGCTGACTGTTGTCCTCGCCAACGGTGATGTGCTGAAGACAGGTGGACGCACTCTGAAGAACGTGACGGGGTACAACCTGACAACGCTTCTGTGCGGTTCAGAAGGCACCCTTGGGATCATCACGGAAATAATAGTACGCCTGGTCCCCAGGCCGCTCGCAAGTCGGACGGTTCGGGCCGACTTCGTCAAGCTCGAAGATTGCTCCGATGCGGTGTCAGCCATCCTGGCCGGCGGCATCATTCCCGCCTCGCTGGAGCTTATGGATCAGTTCACAGTAAGAGCGGTTGAGAAATCCTTCAACTTGGGACTGCCAGTTGATGTGGAAGGAATACTCCTCATTCAGGTGGACGGCGGTCCTGAAACCCTGGAACGAGAGGTCAAGCAGATTGAAGCTGTTCTCAAGGAAAAGCACGCGGTAAACATCGTCAGCGCCGCGGACGCTGCCGAAGCGGACCGTTTGTGGTTGGCCCGACGATCCGCGGGGACTGCCTTGATGCGGATCAAGCCGAACATTGTAACGGAAGACGTTACAGTGCCGGTTTCCAATCTCACCGCGATGATAAGGAAGGTCGTGGAAATCTGCGAGCGCAACGGGATTTCCGTAGGTGTGTTCGCGCATGCAGGCGATGGGAATCTTCATCCCTGCATGGTGTTCGATCGGCGAGATGAAGAAGAATACCAAAGAGTCCTAAAGGCCTGTGACGAACTGGTTCCCGAAGCATTGGCCCTGGGCGGGACCCTTTCAGGCGAACACGGTATCGGGCTGGCCAAGGCACCCTTCATGCCACTGGCAATGGATAGCGTCGCGCTCAGAGTGATGCACGGCATTAAGGACTACTTCGATCCAAAAGGAATTCTCAATCCGGGCAAGTTCGTCTGAGCCTCAAAGGCCCGCCAATCCATTGGCTTTGACAATAGAAGCAGATAGGTAGACAACCCATGTTTTCCCAGGCAATCGAACAAGATCTGCACCACTGTCGTAAATGCGGGATGTGCCAGCAGGTGTGCCCCACCTACAAGATTACCAGGCAGGAATACTTTGCCCCGAGGGGGAGAGCGCAGATCGTGAAGCATTATCTGGAAGGCGACCTGAAGATCTCTCCCAGAGTGGAACAGGCCTTGATGAGCTGCATGTTGTGCGACGCCTGCGCAGCCTTTTGTCCGTCCGGCGTTCGGATCGACAGGCTGTTCAGAAACATGCGACTGGAACTTGACCATATTTTCGGCAAGCCATTTTCCAAGAGGATCCTTTTCTCGGCCCTGAGCAAGAGTTCGCGAGCCTGGAAAGCTTCGGCCGCAGCTCGAGCAGGGCAAAGCCTTCTTGTGGACACACTGGGATTGCAGTTGAAGGTCGGCAACATCCCAATCGAGAAATTGCCAAGGCCTAACAAAAAGCCTTTCCGGCAAACAACACCGGAAAAGCTGTCGCCTAAAAACAAAAAGGTCGGTCGAGTCGCATATTTTGTAGGTTGCGCTACGGACCTGATCTACGGCGATGTGGGAAACGCGATGCTGGAAGTATTGCTTCGATTGGGCATAGAAGTGGTAGTTCCGCAGGATCAGGTGTGCTGCTCCGCTCCGATGTTCCTCAGCGGCGCGGCCAAACAGGCGTTGCCGAATATCTTCAAGAACCTGGATATTTTCGATAGCGTTGACGTTGACGCGATAGTGGTAGATTGCGCCACCTGCGGTTCAGCCTTGAAGAAAGGCATTCCGGAACTTCTCGAAGATCTGGGCATGGACGCGGAAAAGTCGAAAAGGGTCGCGGCAAAGGTGAAAGACATCTCGCAAATTGTGGCCGAGCACGTCGACGATTTGCCGATTCAAGACTCGTGTTCCGGTGAACCTCTTTCCGTGACCTACCATGATCCGTGTCACCTGATCCGTGGCATGGGCGTTAGTGAAGAGCCCAGGAAAATACTGCGATCTCTTCCCGGTGTAAGTCTGGTGAACATGGAAGGAGCGAACGAATGTTGCGGCGGCGGGGGCTCGTACCAATTCGATAACGTCGATCTCTCACGGGAAATTACCTTAAAGAAGAAACACAACATATTTGCAACCGGCGCGAAAATAGTGGCCACAGGATGTCCCGGCTGCCGCCTTACCCTTGCCGGGAACCTCTCCGACGACGATTGCACGGAAGTCGTGCATACAATAGAGCTTGTCAGGAGGTCCCTTGCCAAGGAGCCGGAATAGCGAGAAAAGTTAAAGGCTCGTGGTCTTCTCGTTCCCAGGCTCCAGCCTGGGAATGTCTGCTGTCCGGGCTCCGGCCCGGAAATTCCGGCGCATTTCCTCAGGGGGTCATAATGGAGGCGGGAGCCTCCCGGTATGCGTTCCCAAATAGCGAGAAAAGTTAAAAGGCTCGTGGGCACCATTTTGCCGGTATGACGAGAAACCGGGTAGGTTATCGTTGACACGCAAACCAGTGGTGGCGTATCCTCCCAAACAGGCTAGAACGCATGTAGATGTTGCCAAAGGTTTTGTCGGAACAGCGCGACTGAGCTGTCGGCAAAAAAGACCTCAATCTTAGGCATCCCTTTTAGCAACCAGCCCAAAAAGGCGGGTACGGCCCGCTACAGGATAGGTCTCGCCCAATCGTAGTCGGCGGGCCGTGCCCGCCGACCCTGATTGTTGGCGACAACCTTGATCGTGTAGCATTTTAGGGCATCTGTCCTGGCAATATGTGTAAGCCGAAAACTTTCCGAACCAACTGTTCCGCTAAAGTATGTTTGCAGTCATATCAGTGTGATTATTCCGCGAATACGGGATTCAGGTGCTCCGATATTCTTCGTCTAATGGGGAGTTATTGAGCGGCCGAACTACGGTTGCATTTGGAGTAAAGCTTTCACACAAGGAGGCATAAAATGCGGTTCAGTGCTAGATGCCGATATGCCGGGCTGGTCTTGGGCCTCGCGGCAGTCATGGTTTTCTCGGTTACCTTGGTGGCCTCAGCTGCGGAGAAACCGATCAAGATCGGAATGATTGACTGCTACACCGGAGGAGCGGCGGCGTTTACCAAGCCTGCCCTCATAGGTTGGCAAATGGTGGTTGAAGAGATCAATGCAAAAGGGGGGATCAATGGCCGAAAGATAGAGATCCTGACCCGTGACGACAAGTTCAAGGCGGATGAAGCCCTCGCGCACGCCAGAGAGTTGACCCTCAAAGAAAACGTCGATTTCCTTGCCGGGACCGTAAATAGCAGTGGCGCCCTTGCTGTTTCCGAGTTCGCTAAGCAGAAGAAGAAGCTTTTCATGGTTCACATTTCCAGGAGTCACCGGATCACCGGCGACAAGGGCCACAAATATGTGTTCCGAGGATGCCCCAGCGCTGCTATTGAAGGGCTGGCGGGAAGCCGATATGCGTCCCAGCAACCTTATAAGAACTGGTACATTATTGGCGATGATTATGAATACGGCCACTCGATTGCCGAGAATTTCTGGGACGGACTGAAAAAGATAAAGCCTGACGTGGAAAAAGTCGGCGATGTGTGGCCCAAGGTTGGAGAGACCGATTATACTCCTTATCTGACGGCTTTGGCCGCGAAGAAACCCGACGCTGTGTACGCGGCTTTCGGGGCTTCCGGACTGATTGCTTTCATGAAGCAGGCCAAGCTCTTTGGCCTTTTCGAGCAATTTCCGGTATACGCCTTTGCCCTGTCAGACTCGCTGTTCCCTAAAGCTCTGAAGGAAGACATGCCTATAGGCGCGTACGGCGGGGTAAATTACCTTTGGTACTATCCGGATACCCCACAAAACAAGGAATTTGTGAAACAATATCTCGACTTCACTACCAAGGCCGGCGCGCCCGATCCCTATCCCTCGGGAATTGGGAGTTTTGCGGGCTACTGCTGTGCCAAGTTCCTCACCGAGGCGATACGAAAAGCCGGGACCACGGACACTGAGAAAGTAATCGCGGCTCTGGAAGGTCTCACCATTGACACGCCAATTGGCAAGATCAAGATGCGAGAGTGCGATCATCAGGCGGAAACTCCGGCTTTTTGGGGGAAAATAGTCAAGGTCGATGGGTTTCCGTTCCCCGTGATCAAAGATGTGGTCACTACCCCGGCGGGAGAGACGATGCCTTCCTGCGCAGAGATCGCGGAAGCCAGGAAAACAGCCAAGTAGACGACACAGCGACAAGTCGGTCCCGGTTCCTGGATCGATTGTTATAAGCTTTCATACGGATTCGCTTTCAAACGGTGAAGATTGTTTGATCCAAAATCAGCACGGACCTAAGGTCGCTTAGGTCCGTGCGGGATCTACCTGATCCTTCAGTGTTTGAACGCGATCGGGTATCAGACAGGGAATCCGCGAGGGAAACCCTTTTGTGCAAGCAAGCTTCCCTCTGAATTTCCCGGTCTGAAAGCTCATTCGTATCTGTTCACAATCACGGAAGGGACCCTCACTCTGCCCTCTCTCGGCAGTAAAGGGAACCCAAAGGCCCACGTAATTGCTCCACTTTCCCTCTGGGAGGGAATCGGAGTGAGGACGGCAAGCGCATTTGCTTGAGCCCACATTGGTGTGACTTCATGAGTATAGACCCTTCAATGTTGGTGGCGCAGTTCGTCAGCGGGTTATGTCGCGGCATGATCCTGTTCCTTATGGCCTCCGGCCTTACCCTGGTATTCGGGGTGATGCGCGTAATAAATTTTGCTCATGGGTCTTTCTACATGTTGGCCGCCTATATGGCCTATTCTCTCACCCAGCTTTTCATGGGGGCCGGCTATGGATTCTGGATTGCGTTGATCGTGGTACCGTGCGCGATAGGCGTTGTCGGAGGAGCTGTGGAATATTTCCTGCTGCGAAGGATCTACGAGAAGGAGCATTTGCTGCAGATTCTTCTGACCTATGCGCTGATATTCATTTTCAACGATGCCGTCAAGCTGCTCTGGGGATCGGACATGAGGATCGTGAGAATGCCCCCGCAGCTTGAAGGGTCAGTGAACCTCTTGGGGCAGGCCTTTCCTGCTTATTACTTTTTCATAATAGGCACAGGCCTGGCTGTGGCAGTGGGCATGTGGTTCATTCTGAACACCACCAAGCTCGGCAAGCTGATGAGGGCGGCTTCGGAACAGGGCGATATGGTCGGCTTGCTGGGCTACAATGTGGGGACTTTGTTCACTTTGGTCTTCATGGTGGCTACGGGTCTGGCGGGGCTGGCCGGTGTTGTAATTGCGCCTACCGTCAGGCTGGCTCTAGGAATGGACGTTTTGATCATCATCGAATGCTTTCTGGTGGTCATAATCGGGGGCTTGGGAAACGTATGGGGAGCACTCCTTGCCGCTCTTATAACCGGCCAAACCTACGCTTTCGGCATACTGGTTCTGGAAAAGTATGCCATGGCTTTTCTCTTTGCTTTGGCCGCCTTGATCATAATATTCAGGCCTTCAGGCCTGCTGGGTAAAACGACTAGGTAACTGAGACCAATGCGCAATCAAAGAAGTAACATCCAAAGTCGCGGGCGCATGGAGTGTTCTCAAAAAAATCCCCCCAACCCCCCTTTAGCAAAGGGGGGTAACATTCTGGCTTCCCCCCCTTCTTTAAAGGGGGGAAGGGGGGATTTTGACCGACGGCCTCACTTTTGCTCCCATCCAGATCACTTCTTCGAATGCGAATTGGGGTGAGACAGAATTCATGAAGCTCGGAACCGTCGGGAAGATTTGCTGGGGATTAGCTCTGGGGGCTGTTTTTATTGCGCTGCCTTTCGTGGTGGAGTCGGTTTCGCAATACTATTTATATCTAATAACTAAAATACTCGTCTGGACCCTGTTTGCCATGAGTTTCAATCTGGTGCTCGGGTACGGGGGTATGATGTCGTTCGGCCACGCGGCTTTTTTCGGTGCGGGCGCGTACGCGTGCGGCTTGCTCCTGGTGAAAACCTCGTGCCCGACGGTTGTAGCGTTCCTGGCCGCTCCGCTGGCGGCTTCGGTGGTCGGGGGCATGATAGGCTATTTCTGTGTAAAAATAAGGGGCACGTTCTATTTTGCCACCCTTACACTATCCTTCTCGCAACTCCTTTACATCCTGGTCTACAAATGGCGGAGCTTTACGTACGGCGACGACGGCATCCAGGGAATACCGGTTCCCGAGCTGCTTTCCACACTTGAATCCTATGTGAATTATTACTTCTTCGCGCTGGCGGTCACACTGGTATGCATTTACGTTTTGTGGCGGATTACGAAATCCCCCTTCGGGCTGATTCTGCGGACTATGCGAGAAAACACGGAACGCGCCAATTTTATTGGCGTGAATGTAAACAACTACAGGCTCGTGGCCTTTGTGGTATCCGCTTTCTTCTCAGGCGTTGCAGGAGCGCTGTTCACTTTTCTCGAAACATCTTTGTCACCTGAAATCCTCTTCTGGAGTTCCTCAGGCGAAGTCATACTCATGGGATTGCTCGGCGGCATGCACCTTTTCTTGGGCCCGGCGCTCGGCGCGGCAATAATGGTGCTCCTGAACAGTTTTCTCACCTCTTACACTCAGTATTGGGGAATGGTCCTGGGCGTGACTCTAGTTTTGATAGTTTTGTTCTTCCCTGAAGGCGTCGGCGGCCTCATCAAAGAAAAGCTCGGATTCTCTTCCAAAAGGAAAAAGGTTTAAATGGCTATCCTGGAACTGAAGGGCCTCACGAAAACATTCGGTGGTGTTGTTGCCGTTGGAGGAGTTGACCTCAGTGTGGAACAGGGCCGAATCTACAGTGTTATCGGCCCCAATGGAGCGGGAAAGACCACGCTCTTCAACATGATAAGCGGATTCTACCTTTGCGACCGCGGGCAGGTCATTTTCAAAGGCCGGGACGTGACCGGGTTCAAGCCGGAACAGACTGTCAAACTGGGCATGGGCAGATCCTTTCAGGTGACGAAGATCTTTCCGAAGCTGACGGTGTTTGAAAACGTGCAGGCCGCGGTTCTGTTCAACCAGGGACAAGGCCTGAACCTGTTTTCGGACTCCACCAACATGGCTCACGAAGAAACCCGGGCCGTGCTGGCTCAGGTGAATCTGCTCCACAAAGCGGACGAACTTGCCGGAGTGCTTTCTGCAGGCGACATGAAAAGGTTGGAGTTGGGCATTGTCCTGGGCACGCGGCCTGAAATGATACTCCTGGACGAGCCGACCTGCGGGATGTCCGCCACCGAGACAACGGGCACTATCGATCTTATTCGGAAAATAAACCGCGACACCGGGACGACGGTCTTGTTTACCGAACATAAGATGGACATGGTCTTTTCGGTATCCGCGCACATTACCGTGATGAATTTCGGCGTGGTGATCGCCTCAGGATCTCCGGAGGAGGTCCACAACGATAAGAGGGTCCGGGAAATATATCTGGGCGAGGGCTGATGTTTCTAGAAGTAAACAAAATCAACACTTTTTATGACATTTTCCAGGCTGTTTTCGATGTCTCCGTGCAGCTCGACAAAGGCGAGGTTGTTTGCCTTCTGGGAAGGAACGGAGCCGGCAAGACAACCACCTTGAGCAGCATAGTCGGCCTGAACCCACCGAAGTCGGGAAGTGTCAAGTTCAAAGGCGTGGATCTGACGGGGAAAAAACCCTACGAGATCGCGCGCATGGGAATGGGATTCGTGCCTGAGAACCGGTGGATCTTCAGCGAGCTGACGGTCAAAGACAATTTGGAGCTTGGTTGCCGCGGAAAGAACTCCAGGCAGGTTTCGGCAGCCCTGGAAAGAATTTACTCGCTTTTCCCCAGGCTCAAGGACCTGATGAATCGAGCCGGCGGGACCTTGAGCGGCGGTGAACAGCAGATGCTCACCATAGCGCGTTCTCTCATGGGAGAACCGGAGCTGCTGTTGCTCGACGAGCTGACAATCGGACTCGCGCCCATCGTGGTACAACTGCTCAAACGCCAGATCGAGAAACTCAAATCAGAGCGGCTGACCATATTATTGACCGAACAGAACGCTCTATTCGCGCTTGACGTGAGCGACCGCGCGTATGTAATCGACAAAGGCACAATAGTCTACGAAGGGACCGTTCAGAGCCTCAGACAGGACCAGGAGCTTATGACCAAGTACCTGGGGGTTTGATTCCGAGGTGCGCGGCTGGATCAGCGCGGAGGATGCGGTGACCAACGGGAACCGCATCGTTCCTCTCGTTCCCAGGCTCCAGCCTGGGAATGTCTGCCGTCCGGGCTCCGGCCCGGAAATTCCGGAGTATTTCTTCAGAGGGCTCTAATGGAGGCTGGAGCCACCCGGTATGCGTTCCCAGGCTGGAGCCTGGGAACGAGGCCGAACCTGTGTAGAACCGGAGATTTGCCATGAAAAATTACCGCACTCCCGCGATCGCGAAGCAATGGTTGGCGGTGGTTTTTGTCTTGGCCTTGCAGTTGTGGGTCGGGGTCGGAAGGGCAGCGCCCTTCCTCGATGAGCAACTCATCGACGCAGCAAGCAAAGGGGATCTGGAGTGGGTCAAGAGTCGTATTGACATGGGAGCTGACGTCAATGCAAAGGATCAGCATTGCTGGACGGCACTGATGATGGCTGCCAAACGGGGGCACGCGTACGTGGTGAAACTCCTTCTGGATAGGGGCGCTGAGGTCAATGACAAGGCTGCAAGAGGAGAAACGGCGCTGATGGAGGCTTCCAGAAGGGATCGCGTAGAGATAGTCAACCTGCTTTTGAAAAAGGGAGCCCATCTCAGTGCCAAGGATGACCTGGGCAGGACGGCATTGATGATCGCTACCGAGAACGGTCACAGCCGGATCATAGAACTTCTCAAAGCCCACGGAGCGGGGTCTCTGCAAGAGCAACTCGTGGACGCTGCAAAGATCGGCGATCTGGCGGCGGTCAAAACCCTTTTGGCTAAAGGCGCTGACGCAAATGGACAGGACCACGATGGACAAACGGCTCTGACAGAGGCGTCCTTTGCGGGACATCTCAATGTGGTCGAGTTTCTTTTGGCTAAGGGCGCTGAAATCAGTGGAACAAATGACGATGGCTTCACAGCTCTGATAGGGGCTGCGCCGAAGGGTCACATGGAAATAGTGCGGCTACTCCTGAACAAGGGCGCTGATATCAATGCAAAGAGCAATCGGGGCGTCACAGCCTTGCAACTAGCTGCAACGGAAGGTCACTCGGAGCTTTTGAGGCTCTTTCTGGAAAAGGGCGCTGATATCAATGCGAAGGACACATTTGGATTCACAGCGTTAATGAACGGGGCCAGTAACGGTGACCTAAAGGTGGTGAGGCTACTGTTGGATAAGGGCGCTGATGTCAATGCAAAGAGCAAGGATGGCTTCACAGCCTTGGAACTGGCTGCTGCAGAAGGTCGCTTGGAGGTGGTGACGCTACTTTTGAATAGGGGGTCTGATATCAATGCGAAGGATCAGCAAGGCGGGACAGCCCTGATGGCTGCTGCGAAGAACGGTCGCCTGGCGGTGGCCAGATTGCTTGTGGACAAGGGCGCCGATTTAGGAGCCAGGACCCTGAAAAACATGACCGCCCTAAAGATCGCAGAAGCGGGAGATCAGAAAGAGATCGTAAAATACCTCAAGGCAGTTGGGGCAAAGGAATAGCGCGTAGGATGCGGTGACCGTCGGGAACCGCATCGGTGGCCTTGTGGGGCTCTTTTCACGCGAGCGATGCGGTTCGCTTCGCTCACCACATCCTACCCGGCTCGGGCTGGCGACACATCTCGGTACGGCGCGGTTCGTGAACCGCCCGAAACCAGGGCGCTTCTCGAAGCGCCCCTACAGCGGAATCTGTGTATGCCGGAGTTTTGAAGAAGTCACGGGCGGCGTGTTGGCGACCTGCTAGGGACAACATTTTGGCTTCGGAGGAGTTTATCTTCTCGTTCCCAGGCTGGAGCCTGAGGACGAGAGTGAAATCAGCGAAGAAAGGGTTTGGCTTTGAAGATGAATGGACGGCGTATTGAATGCAAAAAGATGTTGCTGGTCGGCCTGTTGTTAGGACTGTTGTCTTGGGCTGCTCCTGTCGCCGGTTCCGACAACATCGACGAACTGACGAGCGCGTGTTCTTTCGGAAAAATTGAGAAGGTGACCCAGCTCCTCAACGAGGGAGTTGATGTCAACGGTCGAGACAAGGCGGGCGACACTCCTCTCACGCATGGGGTGCGCAGAGACAAACCCGCGATTGTCGGGCTTCTTTTGGATAAGGCCGCGGATCCGAATCTCAAGGACACAGTGGGCGATCCGCCTCTATTAGTGGCCTTGAAGACCTGGAAGAATATTGGCATTGTGAAGTTGCTCTTGGAAAAGGGAGCCGATCCCAATATAGCCGGCCAAATGGGCGACACGCCTTTGATCGAAGCCGCAAGGTGGGGCAATACGGAACTGGTGACCCTTCTTCTCCAACATGGCGCTGACGTCAACAAAAAGGGCCATCTTGGGGCCACTCCTTTGATCGCCGCGTGCATAACCACGTCCGCGGGGCGTACTCCAACGCTCAAGGCCCTCATCGACGGTGGGGCAGATGTGACGCTAAAGGATCAGTTTGGATTTACTGCCCTCACGGTCGCCAGGAGGAATAAGAATGAAGAGTTGGTGAAATTCCTCACTGAGCGCGGGGTGAAAGAATAGGCGGCCCGTCCTGACTTATCTGGCTGTGGTCCGTCCCAGATCTGCGGCGATTCCCAGGGACCAGCCGGTAAACATGAGAAGCTTTCGGATGTTCTGGTCGACCCAGACGTCTGCGCGGGCTATGGTGCTCATGGAGACGTACACCAGATCGTTAGGTTGCAGCAGGTAATCCGACTCGGAAGTCAACTTAGTTAGGTTCGTGGTCCGGGCGAGGAATCGGCCGTCCGGAGCCTTGGACACCACCAGGACGGTTCTGGGCTCTGCGGTTTCTTTGGTCCCTCCTGCCAGGGCAATTGCTTGCTGAACCGTCAGGCGGGTTTTGGAATTGTATACACCGGGCTTGGCTACCTCGCCGTCAACAAACACCACGTTTCCCAGTATTTCCCTGAGCATAATAGCGATCTTCATCTCCGGGAAAAGCTTCTTGTACGCGTCGTTCACCCGCCGGGAAATCTCGGATACGGTGAACCCTTCCGCGCGCATGCTCGGCACAAGCGGAAGCGATATTTGTCCGTCAGGCAAGATGTTTATGAGCCTCGGCTGCCCGATCGAGCCTGCGGACATGGCCTTTTGCAGCTCATCCATTTTGGCGCTGAATTCCCTGACACTGACCGTAATTTCCGGATCTCGCAGTAAATCCGAATAGAGTTTCGTCAGCATTTGCTTAACTTCGTCCGCGGTCTGGCCGACGACGGAAACGTCGTTCTTTCTGGGAATGCTGATTTTGCCGTCAGGCCTAACTCGGACCGTGCGATTCAGCTCGGGGTGAAAAGCAAATTCCAGGTCAAAGGAGTCCTTGGGTTGCAGCGTATACGGCGTCGGGGTCGTCCCGGGAGCAGTCAGGTAAAGAATTTCCAGGACATCTCCCGCGGCGAGCCGATAGAGAGTTGTGGGGAAAAACTGCGTGACGCGTTTCGCAACCGCCGCGGGGGTCTCATTGACCACAGCGCGATGTAGAGGGATGACACACCCGTTCACCAGAAGCGCGGCAACAGCAACCGCTATGATCCGTCTCATAGTATTGCCGATTCTTCCGGAAGGAATTCTTGTCCGCATGATGCCGCTTCCTGTGGGTGCGGGTATGTCTTGAAAAATGCCCATTCGTGCGGTTACGACCTCTGCCCTGTCAAATGCTAAGCCTCGCAAGCGGCCCTAAAAAGCCGCTTGAACGGAAAACATCAGTCCGTCTCTGTGGAATTGCACGTCCTTTCCCGAGATGTTCTCTTCGGCCAAGCCTTCAAGCGCGTATGCAGCTTTGAGATCCACCGCCACCAATCCTCCCGGCGCCACGGTGAAAGCCACCCCTGTGGTGATATCGTAATAATTCAGGAAATTCGGGGTCATGCCGTACGTCATTCTGCTGAAAAGACCTACGCCGAGGCCGGGAAATCGTTGATCCACGACCGGAAGCCTTCCCTGAACATGCGCGCCGATACAAGGGGTCACCTCGGCCACCACGGCTGTGTCTTCCAAGCCCGATGTCTCGCCTCGAATGCGGAACCGAAAATCCAGGTACCGAAGGTCACCGTGAAGGCCCCCAAACCATCGCGGCCCCACCAGAAAATCCAGGTCATAGCCGAAGCCGAACATGCCATAGCGGGTTTCCGACTTTACTATCGTATTCGGCTCGTACACGTTATTTCTGGTTCTTAATTGCCGTTCCAGTTGCTTCTCTCCGCGGTAAGTCTCGGGGATACTCCCAAACAGTCTTACCAGATGGTGTTCAAGAGGCCGCAGCGAGGCCAATAGTCTGAAAGTGGTGTTTCCGCCCGGTATGCCAAGGTCGTCCCGGAAATCGTTCAATGTGCCCGTTGCCCCTGTTTCTCTTGCAAAACCCGCGCGTCCGTCCATTCGGGTCAGCCACACCTCCACGCCCGCGGAACCAAAGCCGTTCCAATCCAGCGGGTCGCCTGCGGACACCGCAGGGAACGCAATCAGGATGAGCATCATGCCGGCCAGCATCCAGGCCGACAGGACTCGATACCCTTTTCGGAGGACCTCAGCAGGCGGTTCCTGACTTATGGGGCGGAGGCTCACCATAGTGGTCTTCTCCCGAAGTGGCTCGCGGGCACGGGGTCCCAGTAAGGCACCTCCTCTTTGTCGGGTTTCCCTTCCACCCGGGAGCTGTCCTCGCGTCCGGAAGAAACCCTCGAAAACGCGTTCGCGTTGCCAGGCAGCGATTGTGATTCAAATCGGGCATTTGCCGTACGGTCAAGGTTGGCTCCGTTGCCGGTACTCTCTTTGTTTGGAGGGTGCGAAGAGCCCTTCGTCCTATCCGCCTTGGAAGCTAGCTTCCCGCGCTCTGCTGGCGAGAAATAGGCCACTGCGCTGCGCTTGAAGTCTCCGGCTCGTACCAACAAAGGCTTCTTGCCAATCCGCGGCGTATCGCGCAGCATATAGAGACCGTCTCTTATCAAGATCCACGAATCCGAGGACGCGGACTCGTGTCTTGGGGAACCATTGTCTCCGTTTGGATGGGGGCCTCGGGTAGGAACGTTCTTGGGTGCGGATAGCTCGTTTTGAACCAAGACCTGTTCCTTGCCCTTTTTCAAAAACTCCAGGTGCTCCACGAGACATTCCCTCATGGCGCGTTTGACCCCTTGTATTTCCAGGTCCACGGCCCTGACCTCTCTGGCATTTGGTGTAAATTGGACTTCCAGTGCCCTCTTCTTAATTTCCAATTGCACTATCTTTTCCTGAAACTGTGATAAAGAAGGTGTTCCCGCCATACTGCCGTCAGGGACAAACCCGCTGAAAACCCCTTTTCCCTGATCTATCAATTTGAGGACCAGTTCACAGCCATGCTGCTGAAGCTCGATTTTTTGCAACTGTTCAAAAGCAGCCTTTGTCAAAGAAGGGCCATCGAGCCCTGCCTGGTCTCGCGGTTCCTCTCTGGCCGGTCTCGCACCCTGTGCTTCCAGTGTGAGCCTGTGTTCGGCGTAACTGCTGATGTAGGCATCCATCACAGCCTTGAGCAGATCCGGTTCATCCCCTTGAAGACTGAGACTGACTTTGGCCACGCCATTTGAAATCTCTGAATCCACGGACATGGACTTCCGGAGCCAGTCTCTCAAATCCGATGCGCTTGCGGAGTTCGTATAGGCCACTTTCGGCCGACCTGATGTCCTTCCTGTGACTGTCCGGTCCCCACTGAACGCTTCGGGAACGGAGGAAATTTGGCCGTAAACATCCGCGGCAAAAAGCGCCATCATCTCAAGGTTCTTGAACATTGCGACTTCCCTCTCCAGGACGGAAGCGGAAGAACCATTGGCCAAATTGTCCCTCTGGAAAAAAAGAAGCCTGGTTTCCACCCGATAGGAATCCCACAATGCCAAATAACAGATGATGCCCAGCAGTATGAATAGAGTTGCAAGCCCGATGGCGCGCGGAGGTGTAAGGTTGCCCTGGATTCTGATCAGGATTTCCTTGACGGACACATAGCAGTGAACCAACTTTTCCCGAGGGTTCCAGCCTCCGCCTCCGAGTTGCTCGAACGTATGATCGCCCGGGTTGAAGACCAAGTCGCCTATGCTCTGCTCGGGATTCCCTGGCCCAGTGCTTTTCTCGCAAGCCGACTGCAAGGTCAAGTCATCGGGATGGAATACGAGGTCTTCAACAGCCTGGTCCGACGAGCGCGAGCTTGACGGGTCAGACAGGCCCGGACCCTTTCGGGGTCGCGATGATCGTCCAGAGATGCCACGGAGCTTTTTCAAGATCTTGATCATCAGTCTCATGAAGGCCTCACGTCAGCAGCCGCCTTTCTTCTTGAAAGGCGCCGGCTCCGCCGGTCTTCGTACGCGAAGCTCTCGCATCAATGGTCGCTTGCCTTTGAGAGCCGATGACTGTATTATTCCTTGCCAAGCGCCGCCTGGACCTGAGTCGCGGCGTGTTCTTGCGGCTCTCGGCTCCAACGGCATCACGCAAGGTGTGGTATGGCCCAATCAAATTTCAGATCCGCTCCTTTGGACTTGTCACGGTTCAAACACCTGCAAGCACAGATTTGACGGGCAGGGGCTGACACTTGAGATTATTCTATCATATAAGCGAATGATAATCAATTGATATAATGATTTGTTAAAGTTAAACATGGGTAGACCTTATAACTATCTGATCTTGTGTGGCTTATTCCATAACGCCAGATTTAAAGCGCCGATCTCCGCAGCCGCGCCTTCTGCGGACGCGACACTAATGGCCTATTGTAACTCGGCAAATGCCCACCGACCTGCCGGAGGAACTTTCCGTGCTTTTTCGCAATAAAACGGATAAGTTCTCGGCAGACGGAGGCTTCCCCGGATACAAACCCACGTCCGCGGGGCGGTTAGCTTTACTCGAAGGTCCGCAACGAGACCTATGGAAACCCGAGCAAAACAACACCCAGACTATTTAGGGACGGGGAGCTTTGGAGAGAACACCTGAAAATACGCTGACACGTGGTCCCATGGGCGGAACTGCCGGAGAATCCGTGGCCGTTCTTGGCGTGAAAGTCGATTACCTGCCTTTGACCGACTTTCTCGACCAAATTCATATCTGGGCACGTTCACACGATCGCTATTCCATCATGTACGCCAATGTTCATGTGCTGAACGTCGCGGCCCGCGATCGGGAATTGCGCGAGATCCTGAACCGGGCTGATTTTGTTTATTGCGACGGTTCGGGCGTCAAGCTGGGGATTCGCTTGCTAGGGAGGCATTTGCCGGAACGTATGACAGGCGCGGACTGGATACACGACCTGTGCGAGTCGTCGGCCGAGAGAGGCACGCGGTTGTATTTTCTCGGGAGCCAGGAAGGCGTGGCCGCGCGGGCTTCGGAAATCATGCAGTCTCGATGTCATGGACTTCAGGTTGTTGGATCTCATCACGGTTACCTCAAAGATCCCCGTGTCAACGACCAGGCAATAGCCGCCATCAATGCGGCCGCGCCGCAAATACTGCTCGTGGGCATGGGCACACCCATCCAGGAAAAATGGGTCGAGGCCAACAGAGATAAATTGGAAGTACCTGTGGTCTGGGTTATAGGGGCCTTATTCGATTTCGTGGCAGGCCTGCACCCCCGCGCGCCTCGCTGGATGCGGGAGCGGAATCT
This sequence comes from Desulfomonile tiedjei, assembly GCA_016212925.1. Classification (NCBI taxonomy): domain Bacteria; kingdom Pseudomonadati; phylum Thermodesulfobacteriota; class Desulfomonilia; order Desulfomonilales; family Desulfomonilaceae; genus Desulfomonile; species Desulfomonile tiedjei. The sequence continues at coordinate 183,859 of JACRDF010000052.1, read as the reverse complement.
GGAATGGCTGTTTCGATTCTATGAAGAGCCTCGACGCTTGTGGAAACGGTACCTGGTGGGAAACCCTATGTTTCTGCTGAAAGTACTAGCCCAACGATGGGGGTTCTCTCGCATCGAGTAATTGCTTCGAGGTGTTTCCGAGGGCTCTCATTAGGTGGAAAGATACCCGGGCTTGATGGTGCATCTTGAAAATAGACCTATAGCGGTTGCCGGAAATTCTGTCTGTTTCCAACCCGCCACCAGCGACGGGGGCTATGGCTTGGGTATCCCGCCAACGCGGGACTGGCTTGTCCAGTCCCGCGATTCGCGGGATGCCCTGGAAATGCATTGCTGGACAAGCCCGCAGGCGCACCCGCTGCAAAGTGACTCCTCAGGAATGGCACCATGCGGCTGGATGCGGTAGGCTTCTTCAAGGGCAATCAGACATTAATTGTGGCAATCGCTATAAATTGTTTAGGAATTCGTCATGCGCGTAATGCATCTTTTGCACAGATCGGTTCCCGGGACTCACGGGTATGCCATTCGAAGCAGAGAGATTGTGATGAAGCAGCGCGACAAGGGGCTGGAGCCTCTAGTGATCACCTCTCCTTCTCAGGCCCCGTTGGGAACGCTGGATTCGGAAGGCTGTGAATACATTGACGGCATTCGATATTTCAGGACTTGCAGCAATGTCCTGCCCCCGACCACCGAAGTGAGTGACAAAAGCCCGATCAAAGCTTCGCTGAGGGTCTTTCAAAACCTGTCTTTGTTTACGACGGCCATGCGGGTCGCCCGTGATTACAGGCCTTCCGTGATTCACGGGCATTCCCCGTTCACGTGCGGTCTGGTAGCGGATGCTGTGGGCCGCGTGCGCGGAATTCCGATTGTGTATGAAATGAGGGGAATTTGGGAAGATTCTCACGCTGCTCGCGACAAAATTACCGAAAACTCGATCCGTTATCGCGTGGTGCGCGGTCTTGAGAACATGGCCTTAAGAGGCGCGGATCGCTGCTGCATGATTTGTGAAGCGTTGAAACAAGAGATTCTCTCCCGGCACGTGATAGGCGAGGAAAAGACCTTTGTGGTCCCCAATGGAGTCGATGTAAAAAGATTCGTTCCAGGGCCGGCGAATGAACGGCTGCTGGAAAAGTTGGGCTTGAAAGGCCGAACCGTCATGGGCTACTTGGGAACATTCTTTCACTATGAAGGATTGGACCTCCTGGTTGAGGCCATGAGCAGGCTGGCACCTGCTTTCCCCGAATTGTCCCTTCTGTTGGTGGGTCACGGTGAATTGATGCCAACACTGGAAGAATTGGTGGATCAACGACATATTCGCGATCGAGTGATCTTTACAGGCAAGGTCCCTCACGAGGAAGTGACGGATTATTATCGCCTTTTCGACCTCATGGTTCTTCCCAGGAGGGACACGCGGGAAACTCGGCTGGTCACGCCTTTAAAGCCCATGGAAATAATGGCCATGGAGAGGCCTTTGATCGCCAGCGATATCGGCGGGCATTGCGAAAACATAGAAAACGTCGTGAATGGGACCTTGTTCAAATCAGAGGACGTTGACGATCTCGTGGACAAGTGCCGACAACTGATCTCCAGTCCCGACCTCAGATCAGAACTAGGTACCAGAGCCCGGCGGTGGGTGGAAATGCACCGCGACTGGAATGTCCTGATCGAACGTTACGTAAATGTGTATGAAGGACTCGCAGCGGCCCACCGTCACGGAAATCCGCTTTGACACAGATAACGTACAGGGGTGGACTTCTGGCCGCTTCACCACCCGCGGCGGGTGACAACGGGGACGATTGAAGGGCTCATATCAATATTAACCGGAGTTGTCCCGAAGTGATCACCGTCGATTTCCACCGGGATCGGCTCTTCGGATTCAATTCTCACTGTGCGGGCCTTGAAGTGGACCAACCCTGGGCAGTCAGACGCCTTTCTCGTCAGGCCTGCAACGGCATAAAGACATAACCACCCGACGGTGCCTTCTCGAAATACACACACGTCAAAATGGCCCGAGTCCAGGCGGGCATCATCCGCGAACACGAAAAGGCCCCCATATTCTCGCACCTTAAGCACCATCACGTTGTAGCCGGAGATTCTCTGCCGGCCATCCAATACCACTTCCAGTTTTGTGTCGCTATGGCTGGCAAGCGTCTTCAGAACCGGCAGGACATAGCCTGCATATCCCAGCGTATCATTCCGCCGCTTCTGGATTTCCTGGGTTACCTTTGCATCAAAGCCTGCGCTGACGAGCAGCAGGAATCTGCGATCACCGGCAACGCCCATGTCGATGCGCTGAATGGGACCATCTTCGAGAAGCCTGGCTAGTATTCCGGGTTCAGCGGGTAAGCCCAAGGAACGAGCCAGTTGATTGGCCGTCCCCGTCGGGAAGTGGAGAATCGGAATGCGGGCTGGATCTTCGAGGCCGTTCAGTACCTCATTTATCGTTCCGTCTCCCCCCGCAACCACGAGTCTCTCCACCCCTTTGTCCACCGACCGGGCCCTTTCAAACGCTTCCCCTGCCTCGCAAGTCAAGTACACCTCGACATCGTGCCCATGTTTGCGCAGAACATGCACGAACCGGTGAATTCGCTGCTCGGTTCTTCCAGTTCCGGCTATGGGATTGCCGATGACTAGGACTCGCATTCTCAGGCCCTTCCTGACCTTCCGGCAAACGTGCTCGTTTATGTGTTTTTTGCACGCTCGGCCGGTGCTTGCAAGACGAAAGAGCTTCTACCGGTGAGCGTTCGGTTACGCGGGAGCATCGAATGTACCGGATTGTCCATCTTTCCGCTGAGGCCGCATCGGGCACGAAGAATAGCCCAAGTAACCTTCTCTGTGCGACCTGTGCAGTATCTGCGGTGGGAGATGTGCACGGGGAATTACGGGCGTGTTCCCGATGCTGGCCGGGTTGGTTCCACCTTCAATTCATACTGTCCGGATTCATCCACCAGGCCCGCAAATTCAATTGAAGGGGGCTTTGCGGCCAATTCGGTCCGAAACACCATGCGCTTATTCCCTCTGATGACCATCAATCCTTCCCAGTCCGGTCCATTGGCCGGCACAAGCGACACTTCATCCGCTGGAGAGGTTTCTTCGATCAGATCTCTCCCCTGGCAGCTCCTGATGGGGACCTCTGTGCCGGCCAAACCATGCAGCAGCGTCGGCAAGACGTCCGTGTGCGCAGTGGCGGTGGAAATTGTGCGAGGTTCAATTCCCGGACCGACCATCGCGAACGGGACCCGCAACTGCACTTCCGACATCCGGCTCCCGTGAGTGAACACTCCGTCCTCGCCCATTGACTCGCCGTGGTCACCGGTGATCATTACGATGTTGCGCTGCGGATCGATCGATTGGAACAGCTTCATCAGCTCGTGTTGCAGAAACATAAGAGCGTTCGAGTAGCGATTCATGTGGTTCTGAATCTGCTGTCTGGGATTTACGAAATGCCAAAAAGAGGCCGATTCTTTAAGAATGTCGAATTCCGGCGGGAACGCGTACCTGTAATGAGACGAAAGAAGATAAAAGAACACGAACTGCGGTTGATCGCGAGCGTTGTTGACTATACTCCGCACTTGCTCCAGCTTGCGGCGATCCGATTTCGGCCAATCCGGCATCCCGGACACAGCGGATTCGCCGTCCTCAATGACAACATCGCAGGATTTGTCGTTGATCCACTGCCCGAGCCGCCGGAATCCTTTCACTTCTCCTGCAGTCAAAAAGGTGATCCGATAGCCGGACTCTCGCAGTGATTCCAACATCTGCGCGGGTATCTTGCGATCCAGAGTTTCGTGATAGCCCAGAGCGGACCTGCCGTAGAACAAAGAAAACAGGCCCAGATGCGAGCAATTCGACCCGGAATAGTGTCGTTCAAGTCGCAGTCCCTGCCTGGTCCAGACATCGAGTTCCTTCATTAGCCCCGGCCCCAAAGCGGAAGGCCGAAAGCTCTCGAAAATTATCAATATTACATTGGGAAGTCGCGGCTTTTTCACGGCAGCCTGGCGATCTATAGGTCCGGGGTCCAGGGCTTCGTTCAGCAGTCTTACCGGTGCCGGCTCGTCGGACTTATCCCCGGCCGGCCAGGGACGCTCCTGGAAGTTCGTTTGCTTGCCACCCGGATTAAGTCGAGCTTGCCGAGAGCGCCGCGGGTCGACTGACTGCTTTGATCGAGCCGTCCCTGGGGCCGTTTCGACACCGGCATCCGCGGGTGAGTCCGGCGAGTCGGCCTCACGCCCCTGACGCACGAATGAAGCAAGTCGCCGCACCAAGCGTTCAGCCCCCGGATCACCGATAGTCGAAAGGCTGGCGCTTATTGCCTGCTTGTCGGTTGTGCCGAGCCACGTATCCAGTCGGTCGGTCATACGCTCAAAGGAATTCCTTATGCCGAGCGGAAGGGGCAACGCATTATAGATCCTATCCAGCGCGTATCTATCTTGGAACAACTGCATAGCCGGCGCCAAACCCAGGACAATGAAAACGAACGCAAACGTCAACGCGGTCGAAGCCTTGGGAGAGCATGTCCATTGGAGGCGGTGTAAGAGGAGTGCCAGTGTCCGCCTGAAGCAGAAGAAAAAGACCGGTCCCGAAACAGCGAAGATGGCCAACAGCAAAAGCCCCTCGACAGTGAGCCGGTCGCCTGCCCATTGCCAGATCTTCACCTCGGGATGCTCAAACATGTCTCGAAAATTAGGGAGGTAGTCCCAGAAGTGATACCCTGCAAACCCCACGGAAACAAGGTCAATCGTCATATAATAAAATAGCGCTACCCAGCAGAAGTTGACGACGAAATTCGTTGTTCGCCTGAGCCCGGATGCTACGAGAAGGCCCCAAATTACCAGTAACGGCAAGAACCAAACCAGCGATTTGGCCAGCAGCAGCCAAAACAATAACGCTTTGTCGAGGACCGACATCGTGAGCATGCGCGGCCCTGCGATCATGCGGTAGCGGTCCCACTCGAACAACCAAAGGAACAGCAGTGAGGATGAGAACAGGAACAGCAGGATAGTGAGCCACTGTGCGGACGCGGAGCCTGTGCCGGGCAAGCCCTTGGAACCGAAGCGGTCCTTCTCATTTTGACGGCGAAGCTTGTCAGGCATCATTTAGAGATCTCCGGCAACAATTTGGAGCGCCCTCTCATCGGGTGAAAGCAACAAATGCCGGCAAGTCTGAAACACCCGGCGGAACGCGGCCCCTGCCAGTCCAGGCAGGTGACCTTCACCTCAAACTCAAGCGCACGATCAATCCGTGATGAAGGGAAGATCAACAACTTGTTAAAATATGATTAGTATCGCGAGTTTTTGTTGAAATGCAATAGCCTAATCGCTGAAGCATCTAATCATTCAGCTGCGGGTGGGGCAAGACCGCGGTTGTTGCCCCTGGAAAAAGGAACAAGCGATTTCTGTTTCGGAGCCTGGAGGTTGCTTCTCGGCGGACATCGGGTTTCAATTGCCGAAATAGCAAGCAGTGCGGGATTTCCACTTCCAGCAGACGATTGCCTACAACTGGTTGCAAAACCTCCGTAGATGGTTCTGGTGCGGTAGGGGCGCTTCGAGAAGCGCTCTGATTTAGGCCGGTTCACGAACCGCCCCTACAATATAACACAACGTCCTCTTGTCCCATCGAGGTTTTGCAACCAGCTGCAGAACTTGTTAATCCATTACTTTAGTAATTTGATTTAATAGATTGATAGGATTAACATTTTATGATAGAATATCCCGTGTCCTGAGATTGTGGATGGACGCCTCACGCTGCTGTCCCAACTCGACTCTCGCACTTTGTGCCCTCCTGTAAGGAGCGACCGAATTGAAAGCCCTGTCTCATGCTTTGATTCTGGCGGCTGCCATCTTGCTGCCCTGTGCCGCTATGGGCCAATTTGCGAATCAGCCGGGTCAGGTGGGTCCTCCTCCGACGCCTTATGGAGTGCCGGGAGCAGGCCCGCTCGCTCTTCCCGGACCTCCTGTTTTCGGACTTCCGGGGCCCCAGGTCCTGTTCGATGATGACTCCGAGGTGCTCAGACTGTACTCGAGAGTCGGTTATCAGTGGATGACTTTTGGCGCGGACTTCCCCGTCCCGGGGGCAAATCCTGCCACCTCGGTCAGGGCCTTCGATTCCATGGATCTGCAACTGAGGGACGCTAATGTGTGGGTAGGGTTCCTGGGGGGAGAGTTTCGGCCGGTTCCCAGAATATTGTTCTATGGCGAGATGGGAGCCAGCGCGTTAAGGGACGCCACAATCAAGATGAATGCCGTGGGCCGTGCCACTGACGCGGCGCCGGCTTTCGACGCGAATCTTGTCTCTCCCTGGGACTGGACAGCGACGGATTTCCGTTGGTGGGTCCTTGACGCCGGGGTGGCTTTCTCCGTGGCCCGCATGTTCAGCGTGGAATTCGGATTCCGCACCGAGCACATAGATTTCCGGCTCACAGATCCGCGAAACGACACATGGAGGGATGACACCACTCCACCCATAGTTGAAGCTCTCGGCCGCGCTATTACGGCCAATCGGATATGTCCCGGCTGCCAGGGCGTCATAGAGGGCGATCCATTGAGTAAAATCTGGGACCCTTACGTCGGTATACGCGGGATGTGGAAAGGTTGCAAGAAGCCGATTTGCACGGGTAGAGGCTCTTGGGTAACGTTGAGTGACCCCTACTTAAAATGGCGCGTAAGGGGAAGCCCCTTGGTCTGGAATAGATGGTACAGCAACATTGACTTCCGCATCCAGAATGGTCCGGGCGGTTTTCCGGAACAGGAAATTCATAGGACGGTTTTCAGTTTGAATGGAAGCGGCGGCCGTTGGTTTGAGGGGGATATCGAGGCGTTCCTGAACATCACACCGTTCGCCAAAGCGGGGTTCTGGGCCGGCGGTTCGTGGCTTGACGTTCAAGGCACAGGGCACTCGAGCCTATCTATCATCGGTTCAACGATCATTTCAGACACCCGACCGACCCCTCTTCAGCCTGGAAGTTCAGACATACCCAATTCATCCTTTACTCAATCCACATGGTCCTTAGGCTTGAGCTTGGACTACACCTACTGAGCCCCGTTTCGACGCGGCCCTTTATTTCCGCAGGATGTCAAAGCCAGGTTTCCGCTAAGACAACGGCCTATGGCGAACCTTGGGTGGTGCACATGGTAGCGCATCCCTCGGAGGCCAGCCTTGAATCTTGCGTGCACAGATCGTAACAGTCCTTAAACTCTTTTCCGCCTCCGCCGACCGAGGAGCCGGCTTCCCCACGCCCGCGCCTGAAAATCAAAACACTGCCAAACATTATCACGGCCAGCGCAAACGCCACGATGCCAAAAATAACACCGTTATCCATGGTACTCTCCCTTATGCCGAAAATACGACATTATGCTCCAATCCTATTATATAGGTGCACGGGCGAGGGAAAGGATTCAGAAGGGACGGGTAATATTTCAGGTTTTACAGCGATAGGGGGAAGCTATGTCCGATTGCGAAAAGCGACCCATGGGAATGGGCAGCAGCCGGCCCACCTTACGCCGGACAGTACGCAAACGAAACCCTTGCGGCGGTAGCCTGGCCCCACAGGGACGTCGAACCGCACCGGTTCTCCACGAGGCTAACCTTGAACTAAATCAACTTTCTTGGCAAAGACCATGAGAAACGTTTCATCAGAAGCGGGCATCCATTAATCCCTTGTAAAAGTCGCATGCCCTGCACTTTCCAATTTTTTCCTCAAAGGATCCTTGCGTTTCACCGCGGCAGACCGTTCCGGTCACGGCGAAGCAATCCCGGCCGAATTTGGGATAAGCAGGGCACTCCTTGGAACGGCCGCACTGGATGGCTTCCCAGCAGTTCTTTTGTGTTTCCACGGCTTCCCCTCCCCTTTTGAAGTTGATCCAGTGTGAGGGTAAGCGTAATCACCGCGCCAGTCAAATTCTTTTTTGACGATGGAACCGGTCAGGGTGCAGTTTATCACGAAATTACAACACCTGAATTGCGTCGTCAAACCTCGTAAGCTTCTCCAGGTTTGTTTCGGTGACGACGAAGGAATTCTCAATCCCCGCCAGACCTTCTCCAGGCAGTATGAATTTCGGCTCCAGGGCTATCACCATTCCCGGCTGCAGCAAGTGGGGTGACTTTCTGCCCACGAGAGGCAATTCATCCAGTTCCAGGCCAATGCCGTGCCCCACGAACGGCACCGGCTGAGGATACCCCATGAATCCTTGGGTTAGATTCGCGTCCGCGGCCATTCTGAGGGCCGTGTCATATAATTCTTCAGCCTTGGTCCCAGGCCTTCCCTGTTGGACCAGCGCGTTCTGAATTGCTAACGCTTCGGAGTGAATCCGCAGGAACTTTTCAGGCGGTTCCCCGACAAAGAACGTCCTGGCCTGGTCTATCATGTATCCGCCGACCATGCCCACGTAATCAACCTGAACAGGCTCGTGTCTTGCTATCTTCTTGAATCCTGCTCCTTGCGGTAGGCTCGCATTTGGGCCCGGTCCTCCGGTGGGGCCCACGGAACAACTTGGTACTGCCAAATTGCTTCCGGACATGACATGGCCGTAGAAAACTTCCTGATTAAAGCTTCTGACCCTTACGTAGCCCTGGTGTCCCAGTTTTCTATAGAAGCCTTCGAGCATCCCCGCCAATTCTATTTCGGTCATGCCCTCGCGGAGTATTTCTCCGATGTGCCTGTACATCGCGTCGTTCATTTCGGCTGCCCGGCGTATCAATTCCAGTTCGTACTCCGACTTGATCATACGGACTTCCTTGATCAGGGGAGAAACGTCCTCGATTTTCACTTCCTGAAAAAGGTCACGGTACAAGCGATAATTGTTGACCGGAAGTACGTCCAACTCCATGCCTATGGCCTTTGTTCCGCGAGGCAGACACGCAAGCACCGGTTTGCTTAATTCGGATAGGCTGCTTGCGGGCAACACCGCTTCGAGAGGCGATTCTTGGCGGGCCCGGTCAAAGTCTCTGCGCACCATGAGCAGCGGCTGGCCTTCGACCGGGACAAACAGATGCGCATCCTGACCTGTCCCGGAGAAATAAAAGAGGTCCGCGCGCTGAACGATTAGCGCACCGTCAAAGCCGTTCTGACTCAAGCCTGCCTGAAGAGCTGCAATTCGGCGCTCTATTTCATTAAGTGGTGTAGAATGAGAGGGCATATTCAACTGACTCCTGGCAAAGCCGGGCGCATATTCCTGGTAGCCGGCCAAATGGTCTATTCATGGACTCCGTGAACGGGGATTCTCCGCGGGGAGCATATTGAGCTGCTCCAGCCTGGCTTTTTCAGCTGCTTTGGTGCTCAAGAATTCCGCAGCGGCGGCTATTCCACGGCAGGCCCGCGTAGAACTTCTTGCAGATTATGCAATGGGCGAGCCGCGTATTCAAGAAATCGTTGGATGCGGCTCTTCGTCGGCTTCCTCGATCTTCAACTCGCCTTGATAGAAGTCACCACCTCCGAGGCGCGTCGCCACAAAAGGCCGAAATAACCCTTTGCTTCCACCCCGGAGACCGGGTCATAGTTAACCTTGCTGTGATTGAGGAATCTTTCCACAACCCACGGCCAAGGATCGTTGCCGGCCTGGAATAATTTCTGTCCGGGCCACTGCAAAAGGCCCTCGGATTTTCCCTGCAGGCACCAACCCTTGCCGGTGATGAAGTCGAGGAAATCCGGCCAGGACCGATCCACTGCGGAACGCTCTTCTCCGCCAATGTACCACTCGATGGCTAATTTTGGGCACACCGAGTCCAAAATATCAATACCGAGAGTGAATTGGTGTACGAACGGAGCCACGTCGAGGAAGAAGGACTCAAGCTCTCGTAAATTCCCCGGCCACCCGATTGAACCGAGATAGTCCAGCATGTCGCCTGAGGTCAAGTCCGCCAAGAGTATTCTTATCGCTTCCGTAGGCCGCGAGATCCCCATCCCCACGTACCGGACGAGAGCGTGATCGGGCAGCCTTTTAAGGCACGTATCGAGCGCGACCGCAAACTCCCGGGGGAGCGGATGGTTCTTCACTATTGCGTGAGCTGCCCGAGCGATCTGACCGCAGTACTCCCGCGAGCTATCGGATTTGCCGACTCTGATATAGAACAGGCCTGGGCTCCACACGGGACCCGAGAATTGATCCGCGTCGAACCCCAGCCACACAGCCACCACGGCCTCACGCAACTCCTTGGGCCATGACTGCCAATCGAGAGCTAGACTACGCATCCGTTCCCACGAGACGTCCCCGAACAACGAGGCCGGAAGCCGACATGACCGGACGTTTCCCGCTAGGATCTCTAATCCTCGAGGCACGGGCACACGGAGGGCGAGATCGACCTCCCCGGACTTCTCGGCCAACCGGCCCTCAAAGCCGATCATTGAAGAGATCTCCATAGGCAGAAGACGGCATATGGACATCAGCGCTGAGAACATATTAGCGGAAATCAGGCGTTCCGGCACATCGGTCTCGACAAGTGCCAGCAAGTCTCCAAGCGACGAACTCATCCATTCTCCCGATGTCGGCCTCTCCGAGAGCGGCCGAATTGTTCACTCTGTAGAGCGAAGCCCTGAGGCGACGGCAGAGAGAACCTTTGAAACGTTGCAGGTTCGCTGGTCTGAAACGGTTCTCCCTGAAAATTCCGAGACAGCTTACTAGCTTTCCGGGAGATTTGCATCCGTAATATCCAGCATCGCTCGTGCCCTTCGTTGTGGGACAAGCGATGCCTCTGGGTTTGTCCCTTTTACCCTTGACCGCGGTACCTGTGGTCAGGCATCATCAACTCCCGGAGACACCACAGTTTTCAAAGAGACGCCGGCGAGCAAGCACGAGGCGACTGATGGGCCTAAAAACACTCTCACGTCAATGGATCATGCGCGGCAGATTTCGCACGAGGACAGCAAAACTGCTCTACGATTTGACGATCATGCTGGAACTGGCTCTGGAGCAGGCGCTCGATTTAGTGCACCCGGTTGGCGGAAAACATCACCAAGCCGCGGTGGGCGATCTTACCGCGATCGTCAAGACCTTTGAAAGGCCGCTGGTGTTGCGTCGCCTCCTCAAGAGCATAGAGAGAAGATATCCCCACCTTCGCGTAATAGTCGTGGATGACAGTCGCGATCCAAAGATCTTGCCCGAGTCACATACGATAGTGCTCCCTTACGACAGCGGGGTATCCGCAGGCCGAAGCGAGGCGTTGGGACACGTTACCACGAAGTACGTGCTGGTCCTGGACGACGACTTCGTCTTCTACAGGCACACAAGCCTTGAAACGTCACTGGAGATCATGGAACATCATCCCGGAATCGATATAATGGGTGGTGAGGTGGTCGATCTGCCCTTCTTTGAAACCGCTGATTACAGTCGGGAAGGCTTGTTTCCCACCGACGCGGAGGCAACAATGCCGGCAGGGAGTTCAATCGGCGGCTTGCCGGTGTACGACAAGGTGGCCAATTTCTTTATTGCTCGAACCGATCGGATCAGGCTGGTGGGGTGGGACGCCCGGTTGAAAAGGGTCGATCACGCCGACTTTTTCACCCGGGCAAAAGGAATCCTGACGACGGTATTCAATAAAGATATGAGATGCCTGCACGCAAGAACCCCGTTCGACAGGGCATATATGGAGAAGCGAGAGGACATCGACGACGACTTGCTCGTACTGGGAGATAGATATTCCCTCGCCGGCGCCCGAGATCTCGTTCAAGGCGACCTGCCAGGATCCGGACAATAACTACCTGAACCCTTGCCGTAATCCCCTCTAGTTTCCTTTCGCCTTTTGGCTACCGCAACTGCCGCCTGTGTGCTCCTTTGATTCTTCGAGCATACGGGCACGGGCACGGGCGACCTCGCAAAAGTACGGCGTCTCCTTATCCATCTCACCGGTTTCAAGGTAAGTGTGGGCCGGGCAGGAAAGGCACAAGTCGATGATCGAACATATGTGACAGGTCTGCTGAAAGGCAGGCCGTCGTGAGCGCAGGTCCCGTACGCGAGGCACAAGATCGTCCCAGGCTTGCCGGAGAGGGCCCTTGCGCAGGTCATAGATGGTTTCAGGCGCCCACAGTGACTCGCACAGCCGGAAGATTCCCTTGTAACTGACAGCGAACTCCCCGATTCCTGCCCCACAGTGGAACAGGCGATCGTCGCCGATGGGGCCGGTTACCGGAGCGAGAAATTCGTCGCAGTGCGTCCGCATGGCCGTGAAGCGTTCCGGGTCTGTTTTCTCCAGGAAGACTATTTCCTCGGGGGTCAAGCGTTCGCGGCGAATGAGAGCGTTGCGTTGCGGGTCGCGATCGTAACGCAAGTGCAGCAGTGGGTCAAAGCGATAGTAGCCCTTGGTGTGGCTACGACAGAACTCCGCTATCTGCGGCAATTCGTGCAAGTTGGAGCGCAGAGCCATAGTTTTCAGGTTCACCGGCAGGCCATTCGACAGCAGGAGCTGCAAACCGCGCTGGAAAGCGGCGAATGACCCCGAGCGGCGGGTAACTGCATCATATGTCGCTTCGGTGACCCCGTAGACCGTAACTTCGAGGTCCCGCGGAGGATAGCTCTTGAAGAGTTGGATATGCTCTGGCCGGATGACAGTTGCGTTGGTAAACACGCTAACCAGTAGGCCTTTGCGCTTGAGGCTCAGATATATCTCTGGAAAATCGGGACGCAGGAGCGGCTCTCCACCTGTAAGCAGGCACCACAGCGCTCCCATGTCCACAGCTTGTTCTGCAATGCGTAGGATTTCCTCCGACGACAGTTCGTCGGCCTTAGCTTGAGAATCAGCGGCAGGCAGGTTTATATAGCAGTGTCCGCAGTCGTTGTTACAGCGTGCAGTAACTTCGAAGGTGAAGGACAGCGGGGCCCTTCTTTGCTTGAGGGCGTCCCACAGGGGAAGTCGCTGGATTTCCAAGGAATGTGAGAAGGCTTTTTCCATGGGCCGCGTTCAGGAGGAAATTACTGAAAGATTAGGTACACGAGTTTCGCTGTTTAAAAACCGGCGGCAATCGCCTCCAAACCGGCCACACTAATTTCCATATGAGCCTGCCGCGGCTCAACCAGGCCAACAGCCGTCGTTCCGGTCCCAAACCAAAACGAACAGCGCGGCCGGCACGCTCCACCTTGACTACCCTGCCCAGGACCTCTTCCGAAGCAACAAACTCCTGCGTACAGGCGTTCCCATCACCCTGGACAGCGAACCCGCTGCTGCCGCAGCCTACAATCCGGTGAATCACCAGGCCTGAATCTTTCTTCTTCCACCGGCAAAAGGCGACGACTTCGCCCATACGTGGGGCCAGTCCTGCCATCGGAGCGATTGTGACGATATCACCATCGCGAATGAATGGAGTCATGCTTGTCCCGCGCGCGCAAAAACGAAACGCGCGGTCCTTTGCCAACACGGCCTGCACGAGCCCCGCAAATTCAGCAGCGCTAAGCAAAAGCTCGTCATTTTCACGAAGCTTCAACCAAAATCCTCCGTTTAAGGAGTTCAGCGACAAAACCAATCACATCTTGACCGATTTCGCCCCCTTCAAATTCCTCTGCCAGCTCCGCGGCCACTTCGCCCAAGCTTCTCTTGCCATCGAGGAGCTTCCAAACAGCCTGCCCCGTCTCATTTAAGGTGTAGAGTTCGTCGTCCGCATCTCCGATTCCTGCGACCAGGGGCACGATGATGATTTCACCCTCGATTTCGCGGGCAACGATGTCCTCTGAAGGAATGTAGATCTTTTCGAGAGAAACATTGACGTCCATTGCTCAGATTGATCCCTTCACCAATATTGAGCCGGTCATACAAATTGGCTCACGAATGCTCAAGTAGTGTACGGAAAACTCTGCAGCTTCGAACTCTGAGCGGAGTTCCTCTTCATTGCTGAACGAATGAGCGAATTCGAAACCCGCGTGTATATGATCTCCGTCTTCATACTGCAGGTTGCCGCGAGTCACAACAGCGATAAACTTCCGCAGCCGTTTTCCCCATAAAGAAAAATCTCCGGATCGGTTGAAATCGAATTGGCAGACCACACAACCATCAGAGCGGAGGGCCTTGCGAACACGTTCCAATAGGGAAATCCGCAAGGAACGCGTCGGGATTTGGGAATAGAGCCCTGTCGAGAACCATACGACGTCATACGAATCCCGCGGAACGTCCAGATTGGAGATGTCCTGGACAACGCCGCCAATTTCGACATTGTGGCCCCAGGCATTGGCCTGAGCCCGGGCTAGCATTTCCGGGACGAAATCGACCCCCGTCACATCGAAGCCTTCTTGCGCCAAACGGATCGCGTCTCGCCCGCCTCCTAAACCTAACAAGAGGAGCCGGCCCTTCTTAATGGGCATTTTTTCCAACAGATGGACTTCATCAGCCGTAAGACCCGAGTCAACAAACTGCTTTTCACTCCACCCTTCAATGATATGACGCCTGGAATAGGATGTGCGGGTGAAATCAATCAGGTCTTTCGGGCGCATTAGAAAAACGGGCAATGACTGGATCCATCCTGCAAGTCGAAAAAGAAACCTGGAAAGATGAACCCGCCAACTCACGGTGATAGCCGCGTTCCGTCTTACTATGTCGCCTTCGGGCATTGAGCCATGATCCTGTGCTTGGACAACGTGAATTCATGACTACAAAATCGAGAGCCGGGCAGATACCTGCCAATCATTTGCCTGAGTCTGTCCCCACAGGGATGTGGCCCGCCAACTTTGAATTTTCACGTGTAGGTGCTTGTATGGGAAGCGGCCCGCCTCTGACACATGCTCACTTCTTCACGTCACGAAGCGACTCGATTCTGGCAATTGCCGGAGCAATTCGTGGCGGTTCCGCGACACCGGGTTTGTCGGGTCCCGGGACCGGTAATGAACGGCCAGGACGTCCACTTGCAGGTCACCAGGACGGCTTCGGTGGGCTCCATGCGCACTAAAACGGTCAAGCTAGGTTTCTGCCACAACCTCCGCTCTGAAGCCATATGAAGCCTCCCAATCGAAATTTAGAATGCCTTTCCTTGAGGTCTGACTGCTGTGATATGCACTATAGCACAGGCATTCGGAATCACAAAGTGTTCTCCCTCCCTCGAGAAACTTCGCCGGCCATGTGTCTGATTGATCGTTATTAGCGAGATTGGTTGCCTATGCAGAAGTTCCGGAGAATGGTCTGGTGGCGGACTGAAAACTCGGGCAAGAGCGCATCAATCCTGGAAGTGGAAAAAACAGCCCGTAAAGCTCGATGCCCCTGCTTATCTTTTTAACTCTCTCGCTGCACGCTGCACAGGCTGCAGCCGCTGCCCCAAGCAAAGGTTTGGCACCGAGAATTGTTACTGCTGGGACCGGTCGATTGAGCGGTCTGCTTGCATGTTTGCAGTACAGACTCGGCGAGGTCGATCCGAACTAGGACTGTCAACTGCGGTCGCTTCCATGCCCTCTTTTGGCCCTGTGAATTCACGCAATACCTCCTCTCCCCGAACCGAGACGACCCCCTATTGAGCCTGACTGTTTATCGTTATCATAGCATAAGCCTTCAGCATCCGAAAGCCTGCTCAATCCTGGACTGCCAATCCCGTACCTCCCAAGCGTATTCTTGGGGACCGATCAGGCCCAACCAGTGCGCTTCCGCGTGAGCAGACAAGCACAGCCAGTCGACCGGGGTGTCCAGGCGCCCTGTCTCGCTCCAGGACTTAGCCGGGCACTGTTCGCACAGACTCTTCAGGAAACAACGAGCGCAGCGTTCCAAGTAGTGCTGGTTGGAAGCTCGCATGTCGCGAAGCCTCGGGAAGAAATCCGTTACTGCCTCGCGCAGTGAGCCATGGCTCAGATCATAGGTCAGTTCCGGGGCGCGCAAGCCCAGACACGCCTGCAAACGGCCGTAAGCATCTACGCAGCAAGCGTTCCCCGCGCCGCAACCGAACAACTTATCGCCCGGTGGACCGAAAAACTTGCGACTGAATTCGCTCATCCCTTTCCGGTATTGCTTCGGGTTACGGGTCTTAACGGCCAGCGCCTCTATCGGCGATAGACGCAGGGCTAGGATTTGGGCATCCTTTTTCGGATCGTCCCTTCGGTTGCGCTTGTCCAGGAAGACAGCATACCCCGGCGATCCGTCCATCCACGGAAGTTCCGCCGCCCAGGATTCAAACTCGTCCATTTCATGCCGGTTGGGCGGGAGCACCACACTCTTGACCACAAACGGCACGTTTCGCTCGCGGAGCAGCTCCACTCCTTGCTGGAATTGTGCAAAAGACCCTTTGACCCGGCTTACGGGATCATATGAGTCTGCGGCCATGCCGTAGACCGTTATTTCAAGCGGAACCAGAGGCGGGATGCGGGCAAATAGATCCACCAGGCGGGAGGTAAGTAGGCGCCCGTTGGTAAAAAGCAGCACCTTCAATCCCAGGCGGCGGGCGAACAGGTAGAGTTCCTCGAAATCCGGACGCAGTAACGGCTCGCCGCCGGTGAAACGAACTTCGAGCGCCCCAAGCGAGGCAGCTTCTTTCAGGATGCCCTTGACTGCGGCAGTATCAAGCTCTCTTTCAAGGGCCGAGCGATCATGTTCCGGGAGGTTGATGCAGCAGTGGATGCAGTTGTTATTGCAGCGCTCCGTCAACTCGATATCCAGGTGTCCCAGAACCGGCGCTTTGGCGGGCCACAAATTGAAATTGGCTCCAGAAACGCGTTCAACGTAATTCATTGGCTGCCAGTTCTTTCAAGTATGCGACTATTTTCCCGCTTTGATCGAAATGCATTTCGTAGCAGGGCACTTCGTCGACGATTTTTTCCACCACTTGGAGGCTCTGCTCCCACCACTCTCGGGTGCCCAACGGCTTAATAAGACAAGCCAGCAGACGTTGAGAGATTGCGGGCCCCTTGCTCAAAGGTTCCAAACGGTTTCCCCCGCATTGCCTAAGGAAGAGTATGGCTTTTAGGGGGGCAGAATTCGGGGACACATCAGGAACGTCGCCGTGGCTCCATGTTCCGTGAATCTTAAACCCTTCCGGCCATCGACGTACAATGATCCGATCGTCACAGAGGATCTCGGCCTGTCCTTTGAGCATAAGCGTCGTAGTGGATTTGCCTGCTTCGGAATGGCCGACAAAGAGCAGCCCCTGGCCGTTCAGGATCACTCCGGCAGCATGCATGTAACAGCCTTGGCGAGCTGCCAGCAGTTGCGCCACCAAAATCTGGTCTGTGGGGAACAGAGTCAGACAGGGGAAACCTTTTTTGCGAATTCTCTTTTCCTCAGCGGGCGGACTGTAAATGATTCCGCGAGCGAAATCCACGTCAAATATCCCTACTCTGTGGGGTTCATCATCCTTAGGGTCCGGAGAGATCCCGAGATATATGTAGCTGTCACCTTTGCGATAAATGGCCCACGGGGCCTTGCGGTAGAGTTCGATCCCAAGGTCCTTCCCGGCAAGGCTCGGCAGCTCGAAAATGTGTCGTAAGGTGACCAAGTCCTTCCCTGGAGCCGGGACCTCGAAAGGCTTCAACGCCTCGGCCAAGCGCATCCGATTCAGCGGCAGATCGCTTTCCAGCCGGATCGTTATTCCGGCAATCTCGAAATGGCGCTGGTGGTGGGTGGTCCAATCGTGTTCGTAGTGCCGGCTTTCTTCCGCCACGTCGCACAAATATGGGACCGGTGCGGAGAACCGCCCTGTTTCAAGGTAGCCATAGACAGGGCACCAACGGCAGTCGTGGCGCTTCTCGCAGGAGCCGCAGTTCTCACGCCACTCCTGGCCGCCGTGTACTCGGTTTGCCAGCGACGGGATGAACTCATCCCAGGCTTCTCGGAAGCTACCCGAACGGAGATCGTAGCGCATGCTCGGATCTGTGACAAAACAGCAGAAAGTCATCCAGCCGTACGGGTCTATGTGGAACTCGCGGCGCATTTCAATACAGCCCGCAAAGAGGCGGTCATCCCGGTGACCGTCACAAAAACTATCCAGCAGTGAGTGGGCTTGGCGTTCCCCAACCCGCTCCTCGCACGACGACCCAGGCGGATCAAGAGCAACGACCTCAGCAGGGGAGAGGCGCTGAGCAGCAATTTCAGCATTCCTTTCCGGTGAGCCGGAGGCCGACAAGTACAGCCAAGCCGAGCCGCAGCGCCATGTCTCACTGTACGATCGGGCCAGTTGTATCATGGCCTGCCACTGATGGTAATTGTCTTTCATCGGGATGAGCTGTACCGTGAATCCTGCCCCTGCTTCGCGCAGGTAAGCCATCCCTCGCAATGCAGCCTCAAAAGAACCGGGGTTGCGAGTGATATGATCGCTGACCTCCGCAGTCGCTCCATAAAGGGCGACCATTTTCGACCCCTTGCGCCTTAGCAATCGGGCGATTTTTGGGGTAATCAATGTTCCATTGGTGTTGAGAGTATAAGTGGTCGATTTGCGGGTGAGATAGTTAAAGATTTCGGCAAAGTCCGCTCGTAGCATCGGCTCACCACCGGAGATTGCCCATTCTCGAGTTCCTAATGCCCGAGCTTGGTCTACAATGCTGCGGATTTCCTCAAAAGTAAGCTCCTGGCTACGTTCAAGCGCATTGGCGGGAATGCGAACCCAGCAGTGGCGGCAATCGTTGTTACACCGGTAAGTTAAGTCCAGATCTCCCTCTAGGGGTAGCCGAGGCATTGAATCCACGGGTTTTCTTTTAAAATATTCAGTCATCTCTCTCGGAATAGTGTTGCGATTGGGGTTGGACAGCGGTCGTTAACGCCGGACCATCAGCCCCCCCGAAAGCTTTACTAGCGCCTCCATAGGTGGTGAAACAGGCCAACTTTTGATCTCCAATGAATCGCGCAGCTCAGGACGCGTGCTCTGTCTTCCCGACCTCTCGGCGGTACAAGCTTCGTACGCACGTATCGAAGTCTTGACCTCCAGCCTTCGTACCGGGCTACTTTCGCTGTAAGGCGCCAAAAATAGCGAAACCTGCTGCGGATCACTCTATCTTCCAGCCAGTGAGGAGCATATGAGTCCAAGGCCGCCAAGACCTGCGGTGGGGGCGCTGTCTTCCAGTTTAGCTGCAATTCCCGAAAAACCCAGAGCAGGGGTCGCATAACTCCCAGGAATTGAGCCAAGAGGATGAGGCGATTCCAGTCCAAGTTCATGGTCTGCACCACTGCCACGAGGTCAATCCAGTCCCTCAGCGAGCCGCGGTGATTCAAATTGTGCAGCGCAAGGTGTATTAAATTGAGTTCAACGGAGAAATAGAAGATCCGATGCCCCCAAAGTTCATTCTCAATAGCCTCGTCCCAGACCGCTCCGGAAGGCAAATAGTAATAATCCATAGCCTGGATTCCCCTGTGCAAGTCAATGAGCTGAGGGAAACGGTCAGACCTTCCGTATACTACGGGCAATCTCAAGAACCGGCCTTCGTCCGGATTCAAATGAAAGACAGGTTTGAAACCAAGGTCCTCCAATTCATGACCCGCGCGCTCAAAATCTTCCTCCCGGACCAGGAGGTCCGTGTCGGCCATGGGTCGGAGTACAGGGTCTTTGTACACGACGTGGCCTAAGTATGCGCCTTTCAGGAGTACCACGGGAATGCCGCGATCATTGAACACCGCTAAGATTTGTCTCAACACCCGTTCCCTGCTGAGCTGGGAAATTGCCGAGTACCTGTAGTCCTCCTGTAATGCAGCGAGCGTATCAGAATCCGTGTGGAATTCGGCACAGTTTGACAGTGATTTGAAGAGCCATGGACCGAGACCTTCCGACCGCAGCACCTTCCAATGGCGAGACGTCCAGAAACCAAACATTTCGGGTTCCGGAGCGGCTCCCGTGGCCAAAGCCACGACAGCTCTCCGTATGTCTTCTGACTCGCTCAAGACGTGTCCTTCTTATTCCTCGTGCACTTACATTGTCTGTTTTCAAGTTACATTAAATTCACGTGAACCGGAGCCGGAAAATGTGCCCAGGTAGCCCCTCCCCATCAGAGTATCAGATAAAATCGAGTATATCCTTTGCAGTATGCGTTGTCCACAAGGCCTTTGGCTGGAGGGCCGCCAGGATCGAACCCGTTCACATATACCACTTGCCACAATTCTTGACCGTTTGTACAACCCGAGTTCCTAAAAAACCAGTAGGGACCGGCGTCCCTGCCGGTCCCTACTAAGTGATTTATATTGGCAAAATGTGCCAGCACGGAGAAACTGTCTCAAAACTGACGATTTCACCTGACCTTCTGTAGGGGCGGTTCGTGAACCGCCCGAAATCAGGGCGCTTCTCGAAGCGCCCCTACCCGGGGATTCCTCTGATCTGGGGTTTTGAGACAGTCTCCGGAGGCCGGCACCTACTACTTTCCCGGAACCGCTTTGCGCAATCGGACATTATTTTTGACATTTGCTAAAGATGTGTCTGAAAAGAACTGCAACTTGCAGTCAAGGAGTGTTATCGAGGCGGAGTGCCTTCAGCGGGAAGGAGGGCACTTGCAGTTTTTTTGAGGCAAGGGCTTCCAATGCTTCCGGCAGCCACAGGCCTGGTCGAAATCACAATTGCAGGACGCTATCGCTGCGGCTCTATGATCACCTTCATCGAGTCGAAAGCTTCGGCTACGAGGGCGAAGCCTTCAGCGGTTTCTTCAAGCGGGAGGCGATGGGTAATCATTTCCACGACCTTTATCCTCCCCGAGGCTATCAATTCTATCGCGGCAATTATGTCTCTGGGGCTCCCCGCGTAAGAAGAAGTCATTGTGATTTCCTTGCGCCAAAGGTCATTGAAGGGTATCTCCACAACCGCGCCCGGGTCGGTAGGCGCGAACAACAGCATGGTTCCCCCGCGGTCCACAGCGCGGTACGCCTGCTGCAACGCGGGCACGGCTCCCGTGCACACAATCACTAGCTCGGCCAGGCGGCCGTCATTGACTTCCTTGAACCTGTCTAACAGGTCGTCCCCCGCGGAAAGCACATGGTCCGCGCCGAACGTAATGGCCGCTTCAAGCCTCTTCTCGTTGATATCCACTGCGACAATGCGGCCGGCTCCCGAAGCCCTTGCGAGCATTATGTGCATGAGTCCGGCAATACCGCTGCCGATTACCAGAACTCTACGACCGGGGACCCAACCGGCGTGATGCTGCCCGCGAAACACACACGCCAGGGGCTCAATAAAGACCGCCTCATCGTAGGCCATGGAATCCGGGAGGGCATAAACGCCGTTCCTGACATTAATCGCGGGCACCCTGAGGTATTCGGCAAAGCCGCCCGGGTCGAAATTCGTCTTTGCCAGGGTGTCGCACACAGAATGATGGCCGGAAGCGCAGTACCGACACATATTGCAGGGGACATGATGCGACACAAATACGCGATCGCCCTCTTTCCATCCTTGAACGGCATCGCCTACCAGAACTATCTCGCCGGCAATCTCATGCCCCAACACCAATGGGGCCTTGGCCAACCGATACCACTCCAGCACGTCACTACCGCAAATGCCGCTGGCCCACACTTTCACCAAAAGCTCATCCGGACCGATCCTAGGAACCTCCATCTCCTCGATCCTGACATCCCTGTTGTTGTAATACATGGCCACGCGCATGGCGGTTCACCTCGGAGGACGGGAAGCGTAGGAAAGAGGAAGAATTCCGGGGAACCCTTTTTTGCAAAAAAGGGTTCCCCGGACCCCTCCCCAAAAACTCCCAATTATTGTTGGACGAATCACCGGCGACTCTGTTTGAATTCCGGATAGTCCTTCTACAGTTGCATTCCTTTACCTGTCAAAGGCTCCGTTTCTCCATTTATCGGGCTTTCTTTTCGTCTTTATAGATCTTGATAGCCGACTTGGGCTTTTCGTCGTAATGGACCACGGCCCGGACCGCTTTGATCATCCCGACGGGGCAGTCGGACTGGAAGATGTTGCGCCCCATGTCTACGCCCACCGCTCCCTCCGCAATAGCGTTGGACGCCATGGTGAGGGCTTCCAGCTCAGGAAGTTTCTTTCCGCCTGCCATGACAATGGGAACGGGGCATGTACTTGTCACGCGCTCAAAGTCTTTGCAGTAGTACGTCTTGATTATGTTGCAGCCAATTTCCGCACCCAGTCTGGAACAAAGCGACAGGTAACGCGCGTCCCGAGCCATTTCGCGGCCCACAGCCGTCACGCCCAGGACCGGGATACCCGCGTCATAACCAGCGTCGATAAGATCCGAAAGCGCCACCAGCGTCTGGTGTTCATGAGGCGCTCCCACGTAAAAGGACAAGGCCATACCCGCGACGTTCAGACGTACGCACTCGTCAACAGACACGTTCCAGGTCTCGTTGGACAATTCAGTCAAGACACTCTGTCCCCCCGAAACTCGCAACACGATAGGTGTCTGGGCTCCAGGCGGCACCGACGAGCGGAGGATGCCTCTGGTCAGCATGAGGCAATCCGCGAACGGGATCAGCGGAGCGAGGGTCTGTTCCATGATTTCAAGGCCGGAGGTCGGGCCTTGAAAATATCCGTGGTCCACCGCCAGCATGACTGTGCGGCCTGTAAGGGGCTTGATTATCCTTGAAAGACGGTTCTTCATGCCCCAGTCAAGATGGCCGCTTCCCTTGATATGGAATCCGGCCGTTCCCACCGACTCTGAGGCCTTGATGTTACGAGCTTCGACCAATCCTTCGACGTCCGCCATGGCTGATGCACCTCTTGTGGTAATCTAAGCTGGCGATGTTAACAAAGCTGGTGCCTTGCTGTCAATCCTAGCCTTATCTTTAGAGACTTGCGGCAAAACCCGTTGGCCGGGCCGACGCTCGTGCGATTGCGAAGCGCAAAGCTCTTGCCCGGGGGGGCTTTGTCCGAATGATATGATTGCCATCCCGGCAGGATAGAAGGACAGCGGGCGAACAATTGTTCACCCAGGAGAACCGTCTAATAGCCACTCATTTTGGTTGACTTGTCCCGCGTTCATCACTATCTTGCACCTTACAAGTCTCAACAGGTTCCCCCAATGTTCACAAGAGGAGGTCATACGATGCGAAAGAACCGGCTCTCGGGTGTCGTGTTCGGGTGTCTACTGGTGTGTCTGGTCTTTACGATGGCCACTGCGGTGGCTCACGCGAAGACCGTGGAGCTGACCTACTCGATCTTCTTCCCGGCCACGCACGGCCACTGCATTCTGGCTACCGAGTGGGCCAAGGAAGTGGAGAAACGAACCAACGGTGCGGTTAAGATCAATATGTTCCCGGGCGGTACCCTTACCCCTGCCGACCAGTGCTACGACGGGGTTGTCAAAGGGATATCGGACGTGGGCATGTCCGTCGTCAGCTATGTAAAGGGGCGGTTCCCCTTGAGTGAAGTCATCGACCTTCCTTTGGGTTACAGGGGCGGGAGCCAGGCGACCAAGCTGTGCAACGCGTATTTTGCCAAGTTCAAACCCAAGGAATTCGACGACGTAAAGATCATGTACTTCCACGGACATGGTCCGGGAATTGTGAACACCAAGAAACCGGTTGAAAAACTCGAGGACCTGAAAGGCATGAAGCTGCGGTGTACCGGTACCAGTGCCAAGGTGGCCTCTGCGCTGGGTGCCGCTCCTGTGGCTATGCCTCAGACCGAGACTTACGACGCCCTTCAGAAAGGCGTTGTGGAAGGCGTGCTCTCACCCATCGAAGTGCTCAAAGGATGGAAATTCGCAGAAGTTACAGCGTCAACCACACAGAATTTCGGTTCCTCTTACTCGCTCTTATTCTTCGTGGCCATGAACAAGAAGAAATGGGATTCGTTGCCCAAGGATGCTCAGGAAACAATTGAGAAGATAAACCAGGAATGGATTGAGAAAACGGCCAAACTTTGGGTTGACTTGGACAAGGAAGGGACGGAATTTGCGATAGCCAAAGGTCACAAGATCATTCCTCTTTCCAAAGAGGAGGATGCACGCTGGGCCAAGCTGGTACAGCCCGTCTTGGAAGAGTATGTGAAAAACACTAAGGCCAAGGGCCTCCCTGGTGACGAAGCGCTGAAATTCTGCCAGGAATGGCTGAAGAAAAACCCCTGACACCCCTCATCTCCGCCTGATGTACCAGACGATGGCGGGCGTCAGGCGGAGTCAAGCTGAACTGCGATGAATACACTATCAGCGATAGTTACAACCTTGTCTAGAATCATGTACTCGGTGGCCGGCGTCGCGCTCACAGGCATGATGGTCCTTACCGTCGCGGATGTTGCCTTGAGGGCTTTCAAAAGGCCTATTGTAGGCACGTACGAGCTTGTGGGCTTGCTGGGAGCGGTGGTAATTGGTTTTGCCATTCCGCAAACCTCCAGAGTACGGGGGCATGTGTTGATGGATTTTCTCACCGGCAAACTGCCGGTCGGACTTCAAAAGGGATTTGAGGTACTTACCAGACTGCTGGCCATAGCCATTTTCCTCATCATAGCCTGGAACCTGTGGGAACTCGCGGGCGACTACAGGAGAACGGGCGAGACCACCTTGACTCTCCAGGTGCCGCTTTATCCGGTGGCGTACGGGATCGCCACATGTTGCTTCGTGGAGTGCCTGGTGTTGCTCGTCGAGTTGTTTCAAGTGGGAAAACGGGAAACGGAGCCATGAGCGTCGCGACTATAAGTATCCTTGTCATTTTGTTGCTTTTCGTGTTCTTCCTGATGGGGCTGGAAATAGGCTTTTCCATGGCTCTTGCAGGCTTCATAGGCTTTGCTGCAATCGTCAATGTGAACGCCGCCCTTAACCTGGTAGCCAAGGACATCTACAGCGTTTTATCTTCGTACGGGTTCACCGTCATACCGATGTTCGTTCTGATGGGTCAATTGGGGGCCAGCGGGGGAATCGCGCGCAGTTTGTACGATTGTGCGTACAAGTGGATCGGGCATGTTCCGGGGGGCCTGGCCATAGGCACGGTGGTTGCGGCCACAGCTTTCAAAGCCATTTGCGGATCATCGCCTGCCACTGCCGCCACATTCGCCACGATTGCCGTCCCGGAAATGGACAGGTATGGGTACGACCGAAGGCTTTCTTGTGGAACCGTCGCCACGGTCGGGACGCTTGGAATACTCATTCCTCCTAGCGTAGTGCTCATTATTTACGGAATTCTGACCGAAACATCTATCGGCCGTCTTTTTTTGGCCGGCATATTGCCAGGCTTGATGGTGGCATTTTCTTTTGTCGTTACCTTGCTCGGCTGGAGCCTCCTCAATCCCAAACTTGGGCCAAAAGGCGATAAATCAACCTGGAAGGAGCGATTCGCGTCGATACCTTCGGTTATATGGGTTCTAGTGGTTTTTTTGCTGGTGGTTGGGGGCCTGATGATGGGGTTCTTCACACCCACTGAAGCGGGAAGCGTAGGCACATTCGCTGTTTTCCTGCTTACTCTTGCAAAAAGGGACATGGACTTGAAACGGTTTGTCCGGGCTGTGAGCGATACCCTTCGCATCGCCTGCATGGTGATAATGCTCATAGCCGGGGCCACTATTCTGGGTCATTTCTTTGCAGTCACCCGCACGCCCTATCTGGTTGCCACATGGCTGCAAAGCCTCGAAGTTGACCGTAACATCATCATGCTTATAATTATCGCTGTTTACCTTATCGGAGGGTCATTCATCGAAGATCTGGCCTTCCTGATTCTGGCTACACCCATTTTCCTGCCGGTGGTCCTGAAGCTGGGATACGATCCGGTCTGGTTCGGTGTGATAGTGAGCGTGGTTACGATGATAGGAGTCATTCTTCCCCCAATGGCCATTAACGCTTTTGTTGTTTCAGGCGTGACCAAGGAACCTGTTTCTACAGTGTACAGTGGGATCTACCCCTACGTCGCGGGCATGGCCATTTGCCTTCTGGTCTTGCTATTCTTTCCTCAAATTTCCTTGTGGCTGCCCAATCTGTTCATGAAGTAAGAGAGGAGGGACGTCCAAGCCTCTGCATGGACCACAAGGAAACCGCGCCGGACAGTCTGCAACGAAGTTTACTCAGCAAATTCCCCTTTAGAATGCATACTCGCGTCCAGCACTATTGCCAACCTGTAACAGTTTTGATAATCCTGCCTGAAGCGGCATGACATCTTGCCGACGGCTTATCCTCGTACTATGAAAGCGAACTGATATTGCGCTCGGATTGTTGGCGGGAAAATCACTAATGCCCTGTTTACTGGTTCTTACGACATCTTATCCGTCGCACGAAAAAGACCCGGCAGGAGTATTCATAGCCAACCTTTTGAAGGCCGTTCAGCGGAGAGGATACAGCGTTAAGGTGGTGGCCCCAACCAACGGCCTGGTACATGGGGGGACCACTCTAGACGGCATAGAGTCGTTTCGGTTCGGATACTTCTGGCCCCGTTCTTTGGAAAGGCTGACCACCGGACTGGGCGGAATTCCTGAGAACATTACCAAAAGCTGGCTCGCGAAAGTTCAAGTGGCACCCATGATGTCGGCCTTTGTTTTCAGCTCACTCTCCAAAGCTCGAGGTGTGGACATTATCTACGCGAACTGGCTGGGCGCGGGCCTGGTTGGCGCGATCCTGAAAACATTGACTGGAAAGCCTCTGGTGGTCTCCTTTAGAGGGGACGACGGCTATCTTGCGCGGGACCGGTTCCTGTGGCGGGTCTTAACGAAATGGGTAATCAGGAAGGCCGACATGGTGGCCCCTGTTAGCGCGGAACTCATGAAGATCATGCGGGACTTGGGCGCCCCTGCCGAGAAATGCCATCTTCCGCTTTTTGGGGTGGACACGGATATGTTTCATCCATCCACCGGAGCCGTGTCAGAACCGGGTAAGCTGAGCCTCATCTTCGTTGGGGCGCTGGTTCCTAAAAAAGGGCTTCAAATTCTATTCGAGGCAATGGCCCATCCTGCATTGAGCAAGGTTCGGCTAACGGTGGTAGGTGACGGGTACTATGCGCAAGAATTGAAGACGATCTGCGAACAGATGGGCTTGAATGAGCGTACCGAATGGACCGGGTTATTGCCTCCTAACGAAGTGGCGCAAGCAATGAGGACCTCTCATGTCCTTTGCCTGCCCAGCTTTACCGAAGGCAGCCCGAATGTGGTTAAGGAAGCGATGGCCACGGCCCTTCCGGTAGTGGCGTCAAGGGTCGGGGGCATTCCCGAATTAGTTCGTGAAGGGGAGACAGGGCTCCTCTTCCAGCCGGGTGACGTAGAAGAGCTTCGGCGGAGCCTTCTATATTTCGTGACCAACCCCGACATGGTGGAGAAGATGGGCAGGGCCGGACGAGAACTACTGCTAGACTCGGAAATGAGCTGGGATTCCACTGCCGCGGAATTCGACATGATATTTCGGCGCATTTTGGGGAGCAAGGCCGATCCGCCTTCAAACCACGTGGGTTCCGGTAAAAGCGTTTGCTAAAATACACCCTCGGCAAGCCCGGGGCTTGACAATGGCGCTCAAAGAATTCAATCGTCTGTGAATTTGGGCGCCGCCGGGTCAGCACGCAATGACGAGAGAAAGAAGAACTGCGCGTACATTGTCATTACGAGGGGCCGGCCCGGCGCTGATCGCCGAAACTGTGCCCGCGCCGGAAGGATAGCCTGTGCAAACAGGTTCTTTCTCGCTGAGCCAGGCGTCTATCTTTTCTATTTGCGGTGGTGGGCAACATAACCGTCCCCGCGATGTCATTTGCGATATCGGCCATTGGTTCCGAGAATCGCCACCTATTTCCTTAAGGAGCACTGGATGCCGCCCACGGAGCTAAAACAACAGTCGGTCATGTCAGGCGAAGCTTGGCATTGCCAAACGGCCGAGGCCATTGCACAGAAGCTTATGGCTCACCTGGAACACGGTCTCACCTCTGAGGCCGCGGAAAAACGCCTCGCGGAAATCGGCCCCAATGAGTTGAGAGAGGCGCCGCGGCCGCCCTTCTGGAAACTCGTATTGCAGCAGTTCGAGAGTTTCCTTGTCATGATGCTCATCGTGGCGAGTGTGATCTCTGCGTTGCTGGGCGACTACGTGGAAGCCGTGGCAATCATGGCCATAGTGCTGCTCAATGCAATTATCGGCGTGTTGCAGGAATCGAAGGCCGAAGAGGCGCTTGCCGCGCTCAAGAAGATGGCGGCCCCAAACGCCACCACCGTACGTGACGGATCGCGCACGATAATTCCCAGCCGTGACCTTGTGCCGGGAGACATCGTGATCCTGGAGGCCGGCAACTACGTACCCGCGGACCTACGTCTGGTGGAATCGGTGAACCTGCGGATTGACGAAGCAGCCCTGACTGGTGAATCAGTCGCCGTGGACAAAAGCGCTCAGGCTTATCTGGAGGCAGATATTCCCTTGGGTGACCGTCGCAACTCGGCATTTATGGGCACTCTCATTACGTACGGGCGTGGCCGCGGTATAGTGGTAGCCACAGGCATGCACACCCAGATGGGCCTCATCGCCGAGATGCTCCAGACATTGGAAGCCGAACCCACGCCCCTGCAACAGCGGCTGGATCAGCTCGGCAAACAGCTTGGTTATGGAGCGCTGGCCATCTGCGCGATCGTGTTCGCGGTGGCCATGTTCAACCAGACCAGCCTCAGGGTCATCGTGGCACCCGACGGCGGTCCCCTGGTGTACCTGAGCCGATTCTCCACCGTGCTCAGCGAGCTGTTCATGATTGCCGTAAGCTTGGCCATTGCCGCGGTGCCTGAGGGACTGCCTGCGGTAGTCACCATCACTCTCGCGATAGGCATGCGCGAAATGATAAGGCGGCATGCCCTGATCCGTCGCTTGGCCGCAGTTGAAACCCTCGGCTCGGCCAGCGTTATCTGCTCCGACAAGACCGGCACGCTTACTCAAAGCCAGATGACAGCCGTGTCCCTCTGGGTCGATGACCACTTTTTCGATGTGACGGGCGAAGGTTATTCGCCTCAGGGGGAATTTAAGTTAAGCGGAGTACCTGTGGACATGGCCCAGTATTCGGGGGCGGCCACAGCGCTTAGAGCCGCGGTGTTGGCCTCCGATGCCTACCTGGACAGGTCCGGAGAATCGGAGGACACAAAGACCTATCGCGTGGTGGGAGACCCCACCGAAGGTGCTCTGGTAGTGGCGGCGGCCAAGGCGGGGATGCAAAAACTCGAACTGGAATGCGCGTATCCTCGAGTCTGCGAGATCCCTTTCGACTCCGAGCGAAAGTGTATGTCCACGGTTCTGGCAGCGGTTGCTCCCTTGAACGGCGAAAACGGCCCGTTCGGCAACTATTCGGGAACTTCCGAAAAGCTGTACGTGACAGCTTGTAAAGGCGCCCCGGATGTGGTCGCTCAACTGTGTACGCACTACCAACGCGTCAATGACTCGCCCGAGCCGCTAACCGAGGAGGTCCGGTCTCGGATACTGTCCGCGAACAGCGCAATGGCAAACGAAGCCTTACGGGTGATCGCTGTGGCTTACCGCGTAGGCGACGTCCCACCTGAAGCGACCACCCCCGAGGCGGTGGAGCACAGCTTGGTGTTCTTGGGCCTTTTTGGGCTCATCGACCCGGCCCGACCCGAAGTACCCCCGGCCATCGAGAGGGCTCGCCGCGCCGGGATCCGCACCATCATGATTACCGGCGACTATCCGGATACCGCCGCGGCCATAGGACAAACCATCGGTCTGTTGGCGCCGGGGCACCAAGTCTTGTCAGGAGCGCAACTGGACAAGCTGGACGCGGCCGGTTTGGTGAAGGCTCTCGATACAACCGACGCGTTCGCGCGCGTTAACCCCGAACACAAGGTGCGCATAGTCGACGGGCTTAAGCAGAAGGGCGAAGTCGTGGCCATGACCGGTGACGGCGTTAACGACGCTCCCGCGCTCAAACGAGCGGACATCGGCATCGCGATGGGGATCACCGGCACTGATGTGGCCAAAGAGACCGCCGATATGGTGCTCACCGATGACAACTACGTAAGCATTGTGGCCGCGGTTGAGCAGGGCCGCATCATCTACGCGAACATCCGCAAGTTCGTCTTTTTTCTGCTTTCATCCAACGTAGCCGAGATTATGATCATCTTCTTGCCGACCCTTTTCGGCCTTCCCAGCCCGCTAACGGCCATTCAACTCTTGTGGCTCAATATGGTGACCGACGGCGCTCCGGCCCTTGCACTGGCGAAAGAAAAGGGAGACCCGGACGTGATGGAGCACCCGCCGCGCCCCAAAACCGAACCTATTATTCATGGTCCCATGCGACTAGGCATACTGGTTCAGACCGTTGCGCAGACGGGAGCCACTTTAGGCGCCTTTTTCATGGGGCTCATCTGGCATCTCCAGGCGACCAACGCCCTGCCCGCGGACGTCAACCCCGTGCTCTTCGTCCTCAAGCACGACTGGGCCGGCGTGGATGTACAGACTGCGGAAACCATGGCCTTTGTCACGCTTTCCCTGTGCGAGTTGTTCCGTGCCTTCACCGTACGCTCGGAGCGGCTCTCTCTCTTCCAAATTGGCCCGTTTTCCAATCCCTGGCTGGTGGCCGCGGTGCTGGTATCCATCTTGATGCTGGTTGTGACCGTCTTCGTTCCCTTCCTAAATCCCATTTTCAACACCAATCCCCTCAGCCTGACTGAGTGGGAAGTGGTGCTCGGCCTTGCGCTAGTCCCGGCAGTAGTTGAGGAGATCACCAAATGGCAGCTAAGGAGAAAAGGATAACCGGAGGATTAATGGTAGCTCCCGGTTAATCATGGTAAGTGTCAAGAATAGTGTCCGATTATGAAAAGCGCCTCTGGGAAATTGGTAGGTGCCGGCCTCCGTGTCGGCACATTTTTTATTTACAGATCAACTAGTTAAGTCCGGCAGGGACGCCGGGCCCTACCGATTCTTTTAAAACGCGGGCCGTGCAAAAGACCAAAATTTGGCAACTGCTATAAATCAGGTGATTTACTTGTAGTCGGGACCACTGCTGGCTTGTCCGGCAGGGCGATTTCGTTCCGCGAACACTCTTGAGAATTACTATCGAAGTAATCCTCTGCGTGAAAGAGTAAAATAAAAGGGGCGACATCAAAGTCGCCCCTCGGTTGATTCCAGCCTTTGTTTAACCAGACTCTACAATTCTAGAACTGCGGCACGGCCCAGATCCAACCGCCGAACAAGATGTAAGCCAACAAGAGCGTCCACAAAACGTTAAAGCCCTGGGCAATCACGAAAGCTGCGGCCGGCCTTCCTCCACCGAGCTTGGCCAGTTCGCCGAAATTCGTCTCCAGGCCGATGCATGTGAAGGCCAGAGCGAACCACAGGGTCCGGATGCCTCCCAGTTGCCCTTTGACCGCGCCCACGACTTTGGGGTCTAGAAGAAACGAAAAAACCAGCGATGCGATCATGAAACCAAGGACGAATTTGGGGAATCTGTACCAGATTTCCATCGCGCTCGGCTTACCTGCTCCCGGGACATTCTCGACCTGTTTGAAGGCCCAGACGACCGCCAGAATGAAGGCTGCAAAACCGATAAGCACATTCTGGGACATCTTGACGATGACGCCCACCTTCATGGCCGTTTCGCTGATCAGTGCCCCCGCGGCCACCACGGAACCGCTGGTATCTAATGTTCCGCCCAGCCATGCCCCTGCCACTGCATCGGGCATCCCCACCCATTTGGCTATGAGTGGCTGAAGAATGAGCATTGGAACAGCGCAAATCAAAACAATAGACGTCACGTAGCTGAGTTTCTTCGGATCACCTTTTATCGCGCCTGAGGTGGCTATGGCTGCCGAGACACCGCAGATCGAAACTCCGCTCGCCAGAATGGCGGAGAATTCTTCATCCACCTGTAGCTTGCGAGCAACCCAATAACACAGGTACCACACGATACCGACGACCGCAATCGCCTGTATTATGCCCAGCGCTCCTGCTTCCAGGATCTCCTTGAACAGAATGCCCGATCCCAGGACCACCAGACCCGTCTTGATGTAGAACTCGGTCCTGACAGCCGGCCTGAGCCATTCCGGAAGACCGATCACATTACTTACGAAAAGGCCCAGGAACAGGCACCATAGGACATATTCTATCCCATAGTAGTTGACCGTTAAGTTGCCGGCAATGAACATGGCGATCCACGCCAGGATGTACACGACGAAGAAACCCACAATAAAAGTGCCGGCCATCTCCCCCATGAGCGCCATGGCTATTATGCTCAGGATCAACATTCCGATCGCGATATAGATCGACCATTTTATGTTGTCGGCAGAAAAAACCTTGCTCAACAGATTGCCTGAATTGCCGCTGATCTCTTTGCCCACGGCGCCGGCCATCTTCTTCAGGCCGGAGTCTTTGACCTCCTTTGAAGTTGCTTCGAGTTTCTTACCCGCGTCGCCGATTGCTTTTCTGTCTCCAGTTGCCAGAGCGGACTTGACGGCAGCGGCCTGAGTTTGAAGCGCTGTCTCGCCCTTTTCCTGTGCTCTTGCAGCGATCTTATCAACTGTGGGGATAGCTCCAGCAACAAACTTTGTAAACTCGCCCTCGGAAGCCCATTTGAATTTCGGAATGGTCACCGTGAGTCCGGCCAGCGTGAGGATAATGATCAAAAATCCGATCCACACGGCCAGCCAATCCTCAGTCTTCACCAGCGATGACCAGCCTCTATTGTCGTTTGCCATCGCTTACTACCTCCTTTTCTCTGATAGAAAATGTACTCCGGTTTAGGCCGGAACACCTCGTTTCCGTCCCGACAGGAGAGCCCTTTCCTACAATTGCAATGCATTAGGCGACCCCCATGACGGAAGCCCACCTGCAAAATGTTAGTGGGAACTGTTTCCTCGTTTGTCTTTATTTCACCTCCCTCCAGCTAAAGTTTGCCAAGTTTGTTTGTTTTTTCCGTCACCACCAAGACGGTAACACAAAATCATTTACGCTACATTAAAATACGCCCCGCCGACGTTCTATCGCTAATAAAGCCCGCCAGGCTTGTTCGCGGCTCGCGCGTTTAAGCGTCTCCGTTGGCTTTTTCTCAAGGCCCAAGCCGTGGCGGCCCGGCACCTTCACGTGACTCAGTTGGGGCAAAGGAATAGAACTGGGAGTATTTCCGGAATTTCGGGCGAGCGTGCTTACCATCGGCCTCGGGTCAATCGCGAAAATTGCTTGCGAATCCGCATGGAACCAGCGGACAGGCAAACGTTTGTCGTACGACAAACCGGCAGAAGTACCGCTCGTATTTGATTTGCATTGACAGGCTAGGCGCTGACGCAGCGCCGGCTGTTTCCCCCGCATGGTCCGCCTCCTGCTACTGCTACCAGAGGCTCAGAAAACAGGCTGAATGGAAGCTACCATACACATAATGGATTGTAAAGCCGATTAGAATGGGCTACGCGTCGCCTTCGACGGCCCTGCGGATCGTTGTTTACGGGCTGTTCGCAAGCTGAACCGAATTTTTTGCGGCCGAGATGAACGCAAGCTTGTATTAGTCAGGCCCAATGGCCTCTGATTTCTCTACCATTTTCTTCGATCGACCTGGCGATCAGACTAACCGCTCGCAAGGCTTTCAAGGCCCTGTTTCCGTCAACTAACGGGCGGACTCCGCCCCGTACCGCGGAGAAGAAATTCTCGAGTTCCCGCCGGAGAGGCTCTTCCTTGAGAAGGGATACCTCTTCGCACTGAATCCCGCCCATAAGGCACACTCCGTCTGCCATTGCAGGCAATTGTTCCGCGGTGTACACGGTCAGCGATGGGGATAAGGTGTCGGCTACCATGAACCGCCGAGGAGTGGTCACTGTCACGGAACGCACCTTTTTGGGCGAGCACTTGCCCGTCCAAAAAACGGCTATGGTGCCATTTCCGAACTCGATCCTCGCGTGGGCCACGTCCGTCTGTTTGGAGAAGACGGACCGTCCTGCTGCGGATACCCCGGTTATCGGCGACTTTGTTATCTCAAGGGCCAGGTCTATGTCATGCACGAGCAAATCATAGAGAACGTCCACGTCCAAACACCGCGTCCCGTCGAATGGAGCCAGCCTGCGAGCGTCTATGGAGACTATTCCTTCGGGTTCTGCTTCAAGTCTTTCCATCAGAGCCGCCATAGCCGGGTTGTGCGCTTCTATGTGGCCCACTGCCAAAACTACCCCCGCGTCGCGGGCCAGTTCGACCAGTTCTTCGGCCGCTTCAACGCTGTCCGCCAACGGTTTTTCCATCAAAACGTGAATGCCTCGCTCAAGGCATTTCTTACCAATTTCAAGATGGAGAAAAGTGGGCGCGGCCACACTTACCGCGTCGGCCCTTTTCAGGAGCGCTTCCACACTGTCAAAGCATTCGCAGCCATGCCGCTGACATATTTCTGCGGACCTTGAAGGATCAGGATCGTGAAATCCGACCAGCGAAACCCCCGCAGTTCGGGAGACGATCCTCACATGGTGTTGGCCCATAGTGCCTACACCGATAACCCCGACCCTGAGATCTGTTCCTGCTCTCTTCATGGAAAGGGAACATACACGGGCTCCGGCGTTTCGTCAAACTATCCTATTCACTCGTAGCCGCGCTCGGCACGTCGTCCCACACGGTTTGTGGCCACTGCCAAAAGCAATGACCTATTCAACACTCGTCACCCCGGCGAACCCCGGATCAAAGTCCGGGGCGGGCACCGGAATGACGGTGTCAGGCTGCCTCGAATCGGACAAAACTTGTGGCAATTGGTATAACGGAAAGGCTACGCAACCCTTTCGAGCAGCCCGGCAATGTAGCGGGTCAGAAAATGGCTTACACCCTGGACATCGTTCAATGAGGTTTGTCGGACAGACGATATGCCCGCCTTGCGTCAACGCAGCATGCCCAGGCACATAGTAGGACCGGCAAGAGACCGGTCCTACCAAGACTAATCGAACGCGGCGGGACAAGGCTGTCCCTCCACTCTCGCTCGATCACAGAAACCCACCCAACAAAATTTGAAAACCTTGGCTCGTGACCATGCTGCACCGGATACCTGCAAGGAACGGATTGACAAAGGTCCCGCTGCAAATTAGAGTGAACTGGGATTATCAGGGGGTAGAGACAATCATCATTCATTCCACCAGGTTGAACATGTTCGCGGATTAGAAACGCTGCCGATCGTCCTCTCTCCACAGTCTGGCGGGGGAAGCCATGAAGTGCCCGAAATGCCAATTCGAGAATCCGGCGGGCATGAATTTCTGCGGGGAGTGCGGTACCAGCCTGCAAGCTACCGATGCCAATCCTGGTTTCCTGCCGGAACCTGCCAAGCCCACCTTTATTCCCGAACCTGAGCGCAAACATGTCACAGCCCTCTTTTCCGATCTCTCCGGTTACACCGCGATGACCGAAAAGCTCGACCCTGAGCAGGTGAAGGAGATCACCAGCCGCATCTTTACCGGGGTCAAACAGATCGTGGCCAAGTACGAGGGCTTCATCGAGCGGGTGATGGGTGACGGGTGCCTGGCCTTCTTTGGCATCCCTCGTGCCCACGAGGACGACCCCATCCGCGCAATCCACTCGGCAATGGAGATCCATGAACTCGTCAAGGGTTTAAGCCCTCAGTACGATGCTCGGGTCGGCGCGCCACTCACCATGCACAGCGGAATCAACACAGGGCTCGTGGTGACCGCGGACGTGGACCCGGAAAAAGGCACCCACGGGGTAGCAGGCGACGCGGTGAATGTTGCATCCCGCCTGAGCGGCATGGCTGGTCCCGATGAGATATTCGTGGGCGCGGAGACGGTTCGTAGGGCTCAAACGCGTTTCGTATTTGATGATCTGGGGCCAAGGAGAACAAAGGGCAAGGCAGAGCCCATAAACGTATTCAAGGTCATCTCGGCCATGCTTCCCACTAGGGGCATCAGTTCCGATCGGCAAGTCTTCTCCGAGATGGTGGGCAGAGACAAAGAGCTGGACAAGCTTGAGTTCCAGGTGATGAAGGCAATCAACGGTGAAGGGTCGGTCGTGAATGTCATCGGCGAGGCGGGAATCGGCAAGTCGCGCCTCATCGCGGAGTTGAAGAAGAGCCATATAATGAAGCGCGTAACCCTCCTGGAAGGCCGGGCCATCTCCATCGGCAAGAACCTGAGCTTCCATCCCATCATTGATCTTCTGAAGCAGTGGTCAGGTATCGCAGAGGGAGACTCGGAGGCCGCGGCTTTCGACAAGCTTGAGAAAGCCATAAGGCAGGTCCATCCTGACGAAACTCAAGAGATTTTGCCATTTGTAGCAACCCTCATGAGCATGAAGCTCATGGGAAAACATGCGGAACGGGTAAAGGGCATAGAAGGCGAGGCCCTGGAGAAGCTCATTTTCAAGAACGTGCGGGAACTTGTGATCAAGGGAGCCCAATTACGGCCGACCGTAGTTGTCATGGAAGACCTTCACTGGGCTGACACCAGCTCCATTGAGCTGCTGGAAGCTCTTTGTCGTCTGGCTGAGAAGCACCGGATCGCTTTCATCAACGTCTTCCGACCGGGGTACTTTGCGACTGATGACGGCAAAATTGCAAGCATAGGAACAAGGCTCCCTGGTTGCTATGTGGAAATAACCATCCAGCCCCTGGACCAGACAAACAGCGAAACCCTGATCGACAATATGCTGGCGATAAAAGGGCTTCCGTACGCCGTCAAGAACCAAATTGTGGAGCGAGCCGGAGGAAATCCCTTTTTCATCGAAGAGGTGGTCCGTTCCCTTATTGATGAGGGAGCGGTCGTCAAGAGAGACGGCGGGTTCGAGGTCACGGAGAAGATTGAAAAAGTGGTCATCCCGCCGACTATCAATGATGTCTTGATGGCAAGGATCGACCGGCTTGAAGAGCGAACCAAAGAGTTGGTCAAGATGGCCTCGGTGATTGGAAGGAGCTTTTTCGACCGGGTCATCAAGGACGTGGCAGATTCCATCGAAAATGTGGACCGCAGGCTTGAATATCTGAAAGGTATCCAGCTCATCCGGGATCGTATGCGCATGCAGGAGCTGGAGTATCTCTTCAAACACGCCCTAGCTCAAGAAGCAGCGTACGAATCAACCCTCCTTCAGCAACGCAAGGCGCTTCATCTCAAGGTGGCCCAGTCCATAGAGAAGATCTTCCGGGAACGGCTGCATGAATTCTATGGCATGCTAGCCTTTCACTACAGCAAAGGTGAAGATCCGGACAAAGCAGAAGAATACATGACAAAGGCCGGGGAAGAAGCCCTCCGCTCTTCAGCTTCCAGCGAGGCATTGAATTATTTCCGAGACGCATTGAGGCTCTATGAAGGTCGGTGCGGCAGTGCTGCCGACCCAAAGAAGTTGGCATGGTTCGAGAAGAATCTTGCTTTGGCTCACTACAATCGCGGCAGGGCCTCGGAAGCAGTGCTGTACTTCGATCAAGCATTAAATCGTGAAGGCTACCGTTGTTCCACTGGCAAACTCGCACCCGTAATAAGAGCAATGCACGATCTGTTCACCATTGCAGTTCTCCTGTATTTTCCAGTGCAACGAAGAATGAGAGTGCCAAACCCGCGAGAAGTCGAGATCCTGGATCTCATGTACAAGAGGGCCTTGTCGCTTGTACAGGTTAACAACCGCAGGATGTTCTTCGAAATGCTATCAACTGCCAAACGGGTACTGAATTTGGACATTAGGAGTGTACCCCAAGGATTGGCATGGGCTTCTGGTTCAGCCGCTCCTTTCTACGCGCCAGCATTGTCTTATTCAATTAGTGAAAGGCTTTTGAAACGCGCAGAAGCCATCCGGAAAGATTGGAAGGGCTCAGGTGAGATTTCGTACGCTGCGAACAGACTGTTGAACGCCCTATACACGGGCTTATGGAATTCCGTGGCAGATCTGGACGACTCACTGCTGGACCAAGGAGTCAGATCCGGGGAACTGGACATGGTGGTAATCTACACTCATAATCTGGGAATTCTCAAAATAGAGCAAGGATCATTCGATTCGGCCGACCTGTTGGCACAGAAGCTTCTTTGGATTAGTGACAGTTACGACCACGCGGTTGCCCGGATGTTCTATGAGAATCTGTTAGCAGCGATATCAGTCAGGACTTTGAGGCTGCATCAGACAATACTTTCTGTTGAGAAGACAGTATTCCTAACGGATGAAGTAGGATTCGAGCCACATCGTTTGAGATTCCTCGGACACAGAGCCACAGCCGAAGCGCTCCTTGGTGAAACGAAGCTGTGCCAACGCTCCATACGGGATGGAGAACTCATTTTGTCAGAGCAAGGCAGGGTTATACCGCTATTTCTTGCCCCGTTTTTGGTCGGCCGTTTTCTGACGCACATTCACCTGATGAAAGACGGCTTCCGAAGCGGAAGCCAATCGGATAGCCTGCACCAGAAGAGGACCGCTTACCGGACCGCAAAACAGGCGGTCCGAGCCTCCAAGAAGTATGCTCCTTACAGGACGTGGATTCTCAGACTGGTTGGGGATTACTACTGGCTCATCGGCAGGCAGCGCAAGGCCCTCAAATGGTGGGACAGGTCCATAAAGGAAGGTGAACGACTCGGAGCACGGCCGGATTTGTCTCGCACATATTTTGAAGTAGGGAAGAGCCTTCTCGAACCTCAGAGCAAGTACAAACAGCTCAATGGAATAGACGCAAACGGCTATTTGGAAAAGGCCGAAACACTGTTTAAAGAAATGGGGCTGGAACGGGATCTGGAGGAGCTGGAACGGGTGAGGCAAGGCCCGTGATCCCCGGTAGGACCGGCATCCTGCCGGCCATTTCAGGCGCCGTGATCACAGGAGATTGACGGAATGATATTACCGGCCACGGCGTCCGGAAAACAGCCTGGCCTTGGAAGCCGAGTAATTTAAACACCATTCCCGATTGCCCCCATCGCGTGATAAACTTGTCAAAGGATCGAAAAGGAGCGTCAGGCATGACCAAACAAGAAGTCATCAAACGCCTCGTCGCACACCAGGATGAATTGCAGGCCCAAGGCGTCAAGTCGTTGGCCCTCTTTGGGTCTGTAGCGCGCGGAGCGGCTGACCAGTCCAGCGATGTGGACGTGGTGGTCGAGTTGAACCGACCAATAGGTCTCTTTGGCTTGAGCGACCTGAAGCACATGATTGAGCAGATGCTCGGGGTTGAGAAGGTGGATCTCATAACTCGTGAGGGCATACACCCGGCCCTGAAAGATGTTATTCTCGGAGAGGCCATATATGTCATCTAGGCGTTGGAAATTCTTCGTAGAGGATATTATCAAAACCATCGAACGCATTCAGGCTTACGTTGGCGATACGCCATGCGAGGAATTCTCTCGGAACGATCTCTTGCTGGATGCCGTCGAACGAAAATTCATCATCATTGGTGAAGCAGTGCGCCACATTCCCGATGAAATAGTCGCCGCTTACCCCTCGGTTCCGTGGCGTCAAATGGCCGATATGCGTAATCTGATAGCACATGTTTACTAGGGCGTTAATCCACAAAATCTGTGGAACACCATCCATCAAGACCTGCCCCCGGTCATCCCTTTGTTGAAGGAGATCCTCGCATAGAGATCCGATTGAGTTGCTCAATTCGATGCCGTTTGGCCGTCACTCTGGCGGGAGCCGGAATTTAGTCTTTTCAATCCCGCGTTCCTCGCGGGGCTGGACCCGGGCCTTCGTCGGAATGACGAGTGTGGAATAGCGATTAACCCGGACCCATCGCGACTAAAAAGTTTCCCACCACAAACCTCAATTTTCATGTAAACTGCTCCCCCATCACGTTCCGGAGGTGGATCGATGGCAAGAATCTTGT
Organism: Desulfomonile tiedjei; assembly: GCA_016212925.1. Taxonomy (NCBI): domain Bacteria; kingdom Pseudomonadati; phylum Thermodesulfobacteriota; class Desulfomonilia; order Desulfomonilales; family Desulfomonilaceae; genus Desulfomonile; species Desulfomonile tiedjei. Next base: position 144,391 of record JACRDF010000052.1, on the reverse strand, counting down.
CCCTGGTTTTGATGTTAACACTTGGGCTGGCCACTGCGAGCTGGGCCGCGGAACCCGTGGTACTGGGCGCCTATCTTTCCATGACGGGCGGTGTGGCGTCCTACGGCCAGATGGGATGGAGCGGCATTTCCATCGCGAAAAAAATGGAGCCGGAAGTCCTTGGCCGCCCCGTGGAAGTCAAGCTGGTTGACACCAAAAGCGACAAGGTTGAATCCGCCAACGCGGTGTCAAGGCTCATCGAGAAGGAAAAAGTCGTAGCAATAATAGGCGAAATGATCTCGGGAAACACCATAGCAGGCTCCGACCTGGCCGAGAGGAGCAAGATCCCGATGGTTTCTCCTACGGCCACGAACCCTATTGTCAATCAAAACAAGAAATGCGTCTTTCGAGTCTGCTTCCTCGATCCGGACCAGGGACGCATTCTGGCAAAACTTGCCAAAGACGAACTCAAGGCCAAGACCGCGGCGCTTATTTATGACATTTCTCAGGATTACTCGGTGGGATTGGCAGCTTACTTTAAGCGTGAATTCACCAAAGACGGCGGCAAGCTGGTCTCCGAGACGAAGTTCAAGAGCGGAGACAGGGATTTTACGCCACAGTTGGCCAGTATTAAGGCCGCAAAGCCCGACGTTATATGCGCTCCCATCTACTACACCGAATGCGCACTCCTGGCAAAACAGGCTCGCGAAATGGGCTTGAACGTTCCGATTCTTGCCGGAGACGGCGTCCAGGCGCCGGAGCTGATACAACTCGGCGGTGAGGCTGTGGAAGACATTTATTTCACCACTCACTTCCACAAAGACATGATTGAGAGCGACCGCGGGAAAAAGTTCCTCCAGGTTTTCGAGGAAGAAACCAAACAGAAAGAGCCTGACGCGTTTACGGCAATGGCAGCGGACGCTTATTTCATTATCCTCGACGCTATCAAGCGGGCGGGCTCACCCGACCCGGGAAAAATCCGCGAAGCCCTTGTAACAACCAAGGATTTCGACGGTGTCACCGGCAAGATCACCATGAAGCCGGACGGCAACCCCATAAAGGCCATGGTCATAAACAAGGTCAAGGGCGGAAAATTCGCCTATGTGACGACGATAAATCCCTAAAAAAATAGTAATAGTTGGCCGCGGAGGTGACAGTTCAATTTCGCGGAGGGAGAGTCACTGTCGTCATTCCGGCGGTCTTAAGTTTACCCCGGTGAAAACCGGGGCCGGAATCCAGGCAAATACTTGACCCCGGCTTTGGCCGGGGTGACGGCGCAAGCTGGGAATGGCGATGCCTATCGCGGAGATTGGAGGTCAGCGATGCTAAGAGTTCTCGCCATAGCAGTTGCGGTCCTATGTACGCTTGTGCATGCCGCGTGGCCGGCGGAACCTGTTCTCATCGGCGCTTACCTTCCTATGACCGGAGGCGTTGCGGCTTACGGACAGATGGGTTGGAGCGGCATTACAGTCGCGAACAAGATGGAACCCAGGGTCCTCGACCGGTCGGTTGAACTGCGACTGGTAGACACGAAGTCGGACAAGGTTGAAGCTGCCAATGCGGTGTACAGGCTGATTGAAAAGGACCGTGTGTCGGCTCTAATAGGAGAGATGATTTCCGGCAACACCATGGCAGGCTCAGACTTTGCCGAGCGGAGCAAGGTCCCCATGGTTTCCCCCACCGCTACCAATGCCCTGGTCACACAAGGTAAGAAATACATTTTCAGGGTCTGTTTTATTGACCCGGACCAGGGACGGATTGCAGCCAAACTTGCCACGGAACAACTAAAGGCAAAAACCGCAGCTCTAATCTACGATATTTCGCAGGATTACTGCGTGGCTCTCGCTGCTTTCTTTAAAAAAGAATTCATCCAACAAGGAGGCAAAATAGTTGCGGAGACCAAATTCAAGTCGAGTGACAGGGATTTTTCCCCGCAATTGAGTACCATCAAAGCCGCAAAGCCTGACCTTATCTACGCTCCGATCTATTACACCGAATGTGCTTTAATGGCCAAGCAGGCCAGAGATCTGGGGGTGACTGCGCCTATAGTTACGGGTGACGGCGCCCAGGCCCCTGAATTGATACAGTTGGGCGGCAGTGCGGTTGAAGGGGTCTATTTTACGGCTCATTTTCATCGGGACATGATAGACAGCGCCCGCGGCAAGAGGTTTTTGGCCATGTACGAGAAAGATGCGGGGAGAGAACTGGACGCATTCGCGGCAATGGCCGCAGACGCATATTTTATAATTGTAGATGCGATTCAAAGGGCCAATTCCGCGGAGCCTACTAAAATCCGCGACGCTCTTGCATCCACCAAGGAGTTTGACGGGGTCACGGGAAAAATTACTCTGAAACCCGACGGCAACGCGATCAAGGCCATGGTGGTAAACAAAGTGCAGAACGGCCAGTTCGTTTACGTTACTACGATAAGTCCCTAAGCTACGATAGGCACTGACGCATGGAATGGGAGTTTATCCTTCAGCAAGTTGTTTTCGGGCTTACGGTCGGCTGCCTGTACGGTCTGTTGGCCATTGGTTACACTATGGTGTACGGAGTGCTTCGCCTTATCAATTTTGCCCACGGCGATCTCTTAATGGTTTCGGCTTACATAGCCTTTTTCGGCATAATTATGTTCAAATTGCCCTGGTTCGCGGCATTTTGCATCGCCGTGATCCTGACAGGGGCTATGGGCATCCTGATTGATCGAGGCGCTTACAAGCCTCTGAGGAGAAGTCCTCGGATTAGCGCCCTTATAACCGCCATTGGCGTGTCGTTCCTGCTGGAAAACCTCGGTTTGGTAGTCATTGGCGGGCGTCCCAAGTCCTTCCCGACCCCTGCGATCTTTGAAGGCTCCTTGAGTTTAGGGGATGTCAGGATACCCATTTTGTCGGTCTGGATCCTTGGCATTACCGCGGTTTTGTTACTTGGGGTAATACTCGTGATTCATCGTTCCAGGGCGGGCATGGCTATGAGGGCCTTATCCAGGGACATGGAGACGGTTCGCCTGATGGGGATCGACATAAATCGAGTCATATCGTTCACCTTTGTCCTGGGTTCCGTGCTTGCCGCTGCCGGCGGAATCATGTGGTGCATGAAGTACCCGGCGGTAGAGCCGTTCATGGGAGTGATCCCGGGTCTGAAGGCCTTTGTGGCCGCGGTGCTGGGAGGCATTGGCAATGTTACGGGCGCAGCCCTCGGGGGAATGATCCTGGGACTTGCGGAAATCCTCATAGTAGCCATAGAACCCGAATGGTCCGGGTACCGGGACGCAATAGCGTTCTCGGTACTCATCATCATTCTCTTGACCCGGCCCACGGGAATAATGGGTGAAGAATTGCCTGATTGACGGTCGCGGGGCGCCCGCGGTTACACAAGAAGCGCCCTCGTAGATTTCCTGTTTGTAGGCACATCGTATTTTGGATATGAACCTGGAGCCTTTCCGGACAAAAATGGCACGTGATCGAATTCTTACCGGAGCAGCAGTCGCGATCCTCTTGGGGTTCATCTGGTACGCGGACAATCACTTCACTCAGTATTCGGTCCGCATCCTCAACAACATAGCCATATTCATAATCGTCGCGGTTAGTTACAACCTCATCAACGGCATCACCGGGCAGTTCTCGCTGGAACCCAACGCTTTCCTGGCAGTGGGGGCCTATACCAGCGCTCTACTGACTCTTTCTCCGGAAGAGAAAGCCCGCTCTTTCATAATCGAGCCCATAATCTGGCCGTTGTCCGACATCTGCATTTCCTTTCCGGTTTCACTGCTCATAGCAGGCCTTGTCACCGCTTTTGCCGCGTTGCTCATGGCGGTTCCGGTCTTTCGGGTTCGGGGAGACTATCTTGCCATCGTGACCCTTGGGTTCGGGGAAGTGATTCAAGTGGTGGCCAACAATCTGGTTCCAATCACTAACGGACCGCTTGGGCTAAAGGGGCTGACGCCTCATACGAACATCTGGTGGAGCTGGGGCGTCTGCCTGGTCACTGTCTTCTGCGTCGTACGCCTGGTGAATTCTTCTTACGGGAGGGCTATGAAAGCCGTAAGAGAAGACGAGGCCGCTGCCGAGGCTATGGGCATCAATGCCTTTTGGATCAAGACCCTGGCTTTTACTTTCAGCGCGTTTTTTGAAGGTGTGGCCGGAGGATTGCTGGCCCACCTCATAACTACGATCTCGCCTTCCCTTTTCACGTTTATCCTGACATTCAACCTGCTGATAATCATTGTGATAGGCGGCCTGGGAAGTACCACAGGCGCGGTCATTGCGGCGGTGCTGGTCACGTGGGGAGGAGAGCTTCTCAGGATCTTCGAGGAACCGGCAACATTGTTCGGCTTTCAGTACGAGGGCATCCCCGGGATGCGGATGGTTATATTTTCTTTCCTGCTGATTTTGGTCATGCTCTTCGCACGAAGCGGGCTGATGGGGAGAAAAGAGTTCTCCTGGCAAAAGCTGTTTGACTGGATTCGGGAACGTTGCAGATCTGCGAGGGATGACGGATGACTGAGCCGCTTTTCCGTATCGCGGAACTCTCAGTTTTATTCGGCGGCCTCGCCGCGCTGAACAATCTTGACCTGGACATAGGCCGGGGCGAAATAATCGGCCTCATAGGCCCCAACGGAGCCGGCAAGACCACGGCCTTCAATGCGATAACCGGCAGGATAAGGCCCACCACAGGGAAGGTCACATTCCAGGGCACTGATATAACCGGGTGGAAGGCCCATCGAGTGGCTCGAGCCGGAATTGCCAGGACCTTCCAGAACATACGTCTTTACAGTGACCTCACAGTGCGAGAAAACGTGATGGTCGCGTGTCATTCGTGGATTAACTACTCCTTCTTGGAAGCGGTCATCGGGCTGGGCCGCTTTGCCGGCGACGAGCATCGCGTGCTGGCAAGGGCCGAGGAGTTGCTTGAAATAATGGGGCTGACTCAAATGAGAAACGAAAAAGCTTCATCCCTTCCTTACGGAAGCCAGAGGAAGCTGGAAATTGCAAGGGCCCTGGCCCTGGACCCCGTGCTGCTTCTGCTGGACGAACCTGTTGCCGGAATGAACCCCATTGAGACACAGGATTTCAGCCGACTTTTGACAAAACTGCACACGGACCTTAACCTCACGATAGGTTTGATCGAGCACGACATGAGCTTCGTAATGGGCGTTTGCCATAAAATAAGAGTAATCGACCACGGGATCCCGATTGCATGGGGGACCCCGAAAGAGATCCAGCGAGACGAGAAAGTCATTAAAGCATATCTCGGAACCGGTGAAGAATAGAATTGAGATCGATGCTCCAAATAGAAGACCTTTGCGTCAGATACGATGGAATTCAGGCTTTGAGAGGCATTTCTCTGGACGTAAAGGAAAACCGGATAGTGACGCTCCTGGGAGCCAACGGCGCGGGCAAGAGCACCACCGTGAGGGCTATTTCCGGGATGATTCCGATTGCATCCGGTACGATCCTCTTTGAGGGAAGGACCATCCGCGGAATCCCCCCACATGAAATCCAAAGATTGGGCCTGGTGCACGTCCCGGAAGGCAGGAAGATATTTGCAAATCTCACGGTCCGAGAAAACCTCCTCATGGGGGCGTACAATAACCATGACAAAAACGATATAGCTCGGACTATGGGAATGGTATTTTCCACCTTCCCGATCATTGAAGCCCGAGCGGACCAGCTTGGCGGCACCCTTTCCGGCGGCGAGCAGCAGATGCTGGCCATAGGACGTGCCTTGATGTCCAGGCCCAGGTTGCTGATGATGGATGAGCCTTCGTTAGGGCTCGCTCCTCTCGTAGTGGCCGAGGTGTTTAAAGTGGTCCAAAAAATCCGCGAAGAAGGTATCACGGTCCTTCTCATCGAGCAGAACGCCAACGCTGCTCTCAAGATCGCGGACTATGCGCTATTGCTGGAGACCGGCAGGATTATCCTGGAGGGCACCGGCGAGGAATTGCTGGCCGACCCGAGGGTGAAACAGGCTTATCTGGGGGAAAGCATCACGAACTAAAACCGACCGGAGACTTGAATCCGGTTTCGCGCGGCATTTCCCTCAACTTCAATACGCTGCAAAAACTTACATCAATAAACCCCAGAACTGACTTGACTATGAATGACTCTGGTGGTAGGGAAGGACCCGGCCTCAACCTCGGGGGAGGGAGGGGCCTTCAAACCGGCAAACCGGGGGGTTAGGATGCTCGTCATCCTACCCGCCGGTTTCATTTTCTCGTTCTTGAAAGCTCGCTCGCGGAACCAGGGTCTCTGTTCAGTCCCCCCCGGTCAGATTGGGATCGGCCCATGCAGTTGGGGCGCGGGAGTAATGCGACGCATTACCTTGTGCTTCGTCTGCGCCAAAATCCACTGCCGAACGACCCAACGCAACGGTAGTGTCCTAATTTGAAAGTGTTTGACTCTCCGAAGGAATCCGATTAATAGTAGTATTTTTCTTCTCGTCATGACATAATCAGGGGTATGGATAAGCGGTCAAGCAAGAAAAAGAAGCCGCGCGACTTGAATCTCCTGGCCGCGCGTATCGTTGAGGAAGCTACTATCGAGGATGCTCTCCTGGAAATAGAACCGCAAAAAGAGGAAAAGAATCCGAACGCTGTAGCTTTAGGGAGGTTGGGCGGATTAAAAGGCGGCTTGGTACGGGCACAAAGGCTCACGGCTGAACAGAGATCAAAAATCGCTAAGAAAGCAGCGTACGCGAGATGGGAAAAAAAGAAGAAATCAAACCCGTAATCGAAAATCTGGAGGCTGCGTTAGGGCTGGACTCAGTCATGTCTTCTCCGGCTTGCAGTATGCCCGCGGCAGGCAAGGCCAACAAAAGAGACTTTCTTAAGGAAACAGCTAACCGGGTAGCCCAAGAGACCGGGGCGGATGTTTTGTTTTACAATGGCCCTCTCGAACGTAGTTTCATAAAGCAATTCGTTGATACTGTTTTAGGTCGAAATAGACGGCAACAGGTGTTGTTGATTATGGCAACAACTGGCGGCGATCCTGATGCTGCCTATTTAATAGCTAAGTGCCTACAGTGTAATTACGGCAAGTTCCAATGCTTCGTGGCTGGTTTGTGCAAAAGTGCTGGGACTCTCGTGGCCATAGGTGCCCATGAACTTATTTTTTCGCCATACGGCGAATTGGGTCCACTAGATGTTCAAATTCTTAAGAAAGACGAACTTGGAGGGCAAACATCTGGATGGGCTATAAATTCTGCCCTTAATACCATAACCCAACAAGCCTCTACCGCCTTTGACCGATTTTTTGTGAACTTGATATACGGAAGCGAAGGCCGGATCACTGTACAGACTGCTGGAAAAATAGCCGCTGATCTTACTACAGGCCTAGTGGCCCCAATCTGCGCTCAGATCAATCCCGAATTTGTGGGTGAGGTCGGACGTGCTCTAAATATTGCCAATCAATACGGAAGAATGCTTGATCAAGTAAGTCATAACTTAAAAGAAAAGGGGTTGGACCGCTTGATATCGGGTTATGTCTCACATGGATTTGTCATTGATGGCTATGAAGCTCAAAACATCTTTAACCGAGTAAGTTTTGCGGAAGGACCTGCCGCTGAATTGGCGGTTATTGTGGGAAACGCAGTAATAAACCCCATTGAAGGAGCGAAAACTCCTCAAATATTCTTTTTATCCGACGAAATTCAAGGAACACAACCACTGGAGGAACAACATGCAAACAAGCCAGGAAATGATGGAAGACCTGCGGCGGCTGTTGCAGCTCAGAGAGGAGAACGCATATCGGCCCCCCCAAAAACCGTGGAGCCGAATGGTCGAAGACCTAATCGCAGGGGACAAGCTGCCAATAAAAAACGAACTGCCGCTACTCCGAAAGCAAGCTGAATAAAGGAAATAGCCGGGTTTCTTACTACCCGGCTATTTTTTTCTTGACATTACTTAACCGCTCAAGCATAATGGCTATTATGAATAGACTAGACATACAAAAAAGGGCGGCGATTCTGGGTTGTCTTGTTGAGGGCAACAGCATCAGGGCAACTGCTAGATTGACCGGGGTCTCAAAAGATACAGTCGTAAAGCTGCTTGTGGATGTAGGCAGGGTCTGCGCGGAATATCAGGACAAGGCGCTGCGTGGTCTTTCTTGTAAGCGCGTGCAGTGTGATGAAATTTGGTCATTCTGCTACGCCAAAGAAAAGAACGTACCCGAAGACAAGAAGGGTCAGTTTGGATACGGGGATGTATGGACTTGGACGGCCATTGATGCGGATACGAAGCTGGTTCTTTCTTTTCTGGTCGGCCCCCGTGACGGTGAAGCCGCTGAGTTTTTCATGCAGGATGTAGCCTCTCGGCTTACCCACCGCGTACAATTAAGCACTGATGGCCATAGAGCTTATTTGAATGCAGTGGAAGGCGCATTCGGCGCCGACATTGATTACGCCATGCTCGTGAAGATCTACGGCGAAGATCTGGAAGGGGAAAGAAGATATAGCCAAGCTAAGTGTATCAGGGCAGAGCGCACCCCGATCACGGGCAAGCCCCATGACTCTCATATTTCAACGAGCTACGTGGAGAGACAGAATTTGACGATGCGCATGTCCATGAGACGATTCACGAGACTGACAAACGCTTTCAGCAAGAAGGTTGAGAATCTAATGCACGCGGTAGCTCTGCACTTTATGTATTACAACTTTGGACGGATTCATAAGACGCTACGCGTGACACCAGCGATGGAGGCTAAGGTCACCAGCCATGTTTGGACCCTGGAAGAAATCGCACAACTTGCAGATTGAGAATTTCAAACTAGGACACTACCAACGCAACAACTCGCTTTACTTCATTGCTGTCATGTTTTATAAAGGCTGTTCGCGCTATTAGTCCGCGCACAAGGAGCGCACACCGGAGCGGATGAGCAGAGAAAGATCAGTGAAGAAGGCAAAACCCGAGCCTGCACCCACACAGGAGAAATCGCAGCGCAATATCTTTCAGGAGTATTCTGAAGCTTTTGTGGTAGCGATCATTCTCGCGATTTTGATCAGAGCCCTGTTTGTTCAGGCATTCAAAATACCATCAGGCTCGATGGAGCCTACCCTGCTTATCGGCGATCACATTCTCGTCTGGAAGCTGAACTACGGAATTCGTATCCCGTTTACCAAGGCTCGATGGCCCCAGATCTCCCAGCCGAAGCGAGGCGATGTCATCGTCTTTGTGTATCCCGAGGACCGTACCAAAGACTTCATCAAGAGGGTTGTGGCCGTTGGAGGGGATGCCGTAGAAATCAAAAATAAGAAAGTCATCATCAACGGCAAGGAGACACCCGAGACCCACGCTCATTTTCGCGATAGCAACGTGTTGCCTGGTGAAAGGACCCCCCGAGATAATCTTCACCAATTCAGAGTTCCGGACGGCCACCTTTTCGTGATGGGCGACAACAGGGACTATAGCCACGACAGCCGGTTCTGGGGATTCGTTCCCCTCGATGACGTTAAGGGTGAGGCATTCTTGATCTATTATTCCGCCCAAGACCTCTCATCTATTCGATGGGGGCGGCTATTCAACGTAATTCGGTAAAACCCGCGATCATATGGTTTCTAAACATGAAAGGGCACGGCATGCCGTGCCCTTTCATGTTGGAATTAGGCGACTTTTCTGCCACGAATGCCATACGCTCTCGTTCCCAGGCTCCAGCCTGGGAATGTCTGTCGTCTAGGGCTCCAGCCCAGACATCTTGGGGTATTTACTTCAGAGCCTCTTAGCGGAGGCGGAGCCTCCCAGTACGCGTTCCCAGGCTGGAGCCTGGGAACGAGGGACCGAAACGCCTTCATACGAAGTGGCCTCCTCCGTCTCTCCGAAAACCGGGAGGTCGCTCACGGTCGAACCGTTGTAAAGAGCTTGCCGTTCCTCATCTTAACGATTCCCCGGTGAAAAAAGTCCTTCATTATTTGATCGTACATTGCCCGGTAATCTCCAGCGAAATAGAGATCAACGGTTTCCGGGAACCAGTAGGTCTTCATCAGCCGTTGAAAAAACGATTCCTCGTCGACCCCCTTGCGCATCATCAATGTGTAAACAATGATCTTCTTGAGCAGATTGTTTCCGATCTTCTTCGGATTTCCCATAAAACTGGTGAGCCGCGCTTTGGCTCGCTCAATCGCGCCAAGGAAGTCCCGGAACGGTCTGCCGTGCCCTGGATAAACCACCTCCACCTCAAGCTGTTCCAACTTTTGCAGCGATGCAAAAAGCTCGAAGCAAGCTCGGCTGCCTTCCACTCTGGCGGTGATTACGGCCATATCGTTTTCCCATAGGGTATCCGATGAGATCAGAACCTTTTCCGTCCGACTGTACAGGACTATTCCGTCCGAAGAATGGCCCGGCGCGTAAATTGCCTCGAACCGGTGCGGTCCGATCTCAATCGTCTCTCCGTGCTCAATCCCTCTGGTACACTTGAAGAAATCGGCATCCTGTTTGTAATATCGCCACCAGGTCGCCCAATCGTCCTGTGTGTCAATAAAATGTTTTCCGATGCTGTGCAGGGCGATATCACACCCCGACCTTTCCTGTATGATCTTGTTTCCCCCTATATGGTCGCAGTGACAATGAGTATTGACGATCAGGCCGACACTGGAGAGATCGACTCCCAGGTCTGTAATCAGTCTCTCCGTCCGATCGAAGTCCGCGACGTACGCGGTGTCGATCAATGCCGGCGCTTCAGATCGGTAAACAAAATGGTTCCCGTTGAGATAGCCTCTTTCTATGAAAAAGAGGCTGTTCATGATTTCCGTGACGGACATGACTACTCCGAATATTGACGCGCAGCAAACGAGAATTTCGGCAAGACCTCAGCCTCGTATCTTTATCGTCTCTATCTGTTCCCGTGTTTCGCGAGAATACCAAATATCTACAAATTCGAGGATGGAAGCCCTCTCGTTCTTTTTCATGGTCTCGGTGATCGGCCTTCGCAGAAGATGTTTTAGGCTTTGAAAAGCCCGGCCGCCACGACCGGCAAAGTCCTCGGCGACTCGCTTGGCATCTTCCAGAAGATTTTGCTCGGACGCGATTTGATGAATCACACCCAGGCCCAACGCCTCCTCAGCGCTGTACATGGAACCGCTCAAGAGGATGGACTCCGCTTTGCTTTGTCCGACACATGCCTTGAGCATTTCCACAGAGCCGGCAAAGATTGAAGAGCCGAACGTTATTTCGTTGAGCGAGATCTTTGCCTTTCCTGTGACCATTATCCTGTAATCACAGGCAGTGGCGATTATGCAGCCGCCGGCCATGGTGTGGCCGTTCAACGCGGCAACCACGGGCTTGGGGAACATAAAAAGATCGGTATAGAACTCGGTAAACTTGGTTAGATATGCGGTAAATTGATCCCTTGAGTGATCCATGAAGTGAGGAATGTCAAAACCGAACGAAAAGAATTTTCCCGCCCCTGTGAGGATCACGGTCTTTGCGCTCGGATTCGAGGCCAGTTCACGAAAAGAGCCCTGCAATTCATCGACTACCTCTTCGATGAGCGCATTAACCTTTCCACGGCTCAAAACAACGGTGGCAGTGTTGCTTTCCACCGAAACAGAAACGAATGCCATAATCCATCCTCCTATCTGTGCATAGTGGCCTTTTAGACGAGAGGTCTGCGCGAGATACGCTTAATGCCAGTCGATCGGGACGCAGGGTCTCCCCTCAAACTCCCCGATCTAATCCCGATCCACCGGTTCTTTGCAGTTGCGGCATCGTTTTGCGCCCCTAAACAGGGCATTACCGCAATGAGGGCAGTGATAGCGGATTTCTTCCTGTTCAACCCATTTTTCAGTGCCAAGCTCACGCCAGGTCGGGATGGCCCTCAGTATGACTTTCTTCCCCACAGGCACGGGAAAATTATCAATGAAGGCACAGGGGAAGTCACCACACTGGTGGCAGCTCTCATAATGCTTTTCATTGACACACGACCTGATTGCGCATTCCTCACAAAATTTGAAGCGCTTCTCAGAGAGGCATCCCTCGCAGGCTATATCATCGGGCGTGACTCCGTAAAAGCCGGCCAGTATTTCCTTGAATTTCGAGTTATTGTCGCGGTGCGCCATGAGAATACCGCACACACCGCAATACAGCCCGCACGGCGCCAACAAATCCTTATTTACCATGACTTCCTCCCACAGAAATGCTTGTTCCTCTGATCGAGGAACGGTATACGCGAACTCTTCGGAGCCCGATGGTACTTACTGACTGTACAGTCAATTTTCCACGTTAATTAGTCCCTTCTTTACCAAAGGGTTTCAAGAAGCCGGTTGCCGGCAAGCGAGCAACTTCAGGGCTTCCGCGGTCCTCTTAAACGATTCTGTGTCTTTGGATGCCTTGCACACCAGAAGCGCTCCTTCTATGGTGCATATCACGAGCCTGCTGAGCGCATCGCCGTCCGAGCCCTCCGGAACTTTTCCCAGGGCCTTCGCCTCATCGAACAGGTTGGTGAGCAAGGTGGCCCACCAATCGAAAAACCGATTCGCGGATTTTGCGAGGTCTTGGTTGCTGTCGCCCAGCTCCTGGGCGATGTTGCCGAAAAATCAGCCGGCACTGCAGCCGCGGGCAACATAGTAGGCGACGATTCCGTCTATCATAAGTTCAATTTTTCTCAGCGGGTCTGTCTCGTCCGCTATCAGGGTCTCGAAGAAGGGGACGTGTATGGACACGGCATATTCGATTGCCGCTTGAGCAACTTCTTCCTTGGATTTGAAGTAGAAATACAGATTTCCTCTTTTTACGCCCGATTCCCTGCAAATGTCATCAATGCTCGTTTTGCCGTATCCTTGTTTACGGAAGAGCCGCTGGGCCGTTTGTACTATTTTCCCCTTGGTGGATTCGCCTTTGGTTGCCAAGATTGCAGCTCCTAATAGGTTGACTAGTCAGTCTAGTATGGCCTGAACCAAAATCGCTGTCAATCTTTTTATATTCACAAACCTAATAGTTATGGATGGGGGCTTCACATAGGCCGATGTCAAAGGACCGTGGGGCAGGCTTTCCAGCCTGCCATTATTGGCATCTTAGGGCTGGCAGGCCGGAAGAAACTGTCTCAAAACTGACAACATCGCCGCGTTGTAGGTAGAGGCGGTTCGTGAACCGCCCGAAATCAGGGCGCTTCTCGTAGCGCCCCTACCCTGAAATCCCCCCATTTCAGGGTTCTGAGACAGTTTCTTATGCCCGTGGCTACTTTTGAGCTGCCCCTTCGGGGCATGGGAGACGCCGGGTGCCACGGACCTGGGCTCCGTCAGGTCCGTGCCGGCTTTCTTGGAAAACAGCAAGGATGTCCCCCGCACTGAACACCAAATTGAAGGGCGAGCCGATGGCACGGCAAAGCTGGGAGTCTTCCGAGTTGTCGTGGCGATAGAACCGGCAAGAAGCACGGACCTGGCTGGCAAGGTCCAGGTCCGTGGCACCCAATACAGAAGGCAGCGTTTGACAGAAAGGGCTACTATAGTTTTTCCCCGAATCTCTTCCTCAATGAGGTCGTTCCACGTGGCGGGACACCCGCAAATTAATCCGTGGTTAGTTTCGAGAACCACTATACAGCGGGTCTTTATTCCTCCAGAATTCGCTTTATTTCCAGGAACCGCAGCAACCCGGTTTTGGTGATCATGCCGGCCATTCGATCGCGGTCCATTACCAGAAGCCGCCCTGCCCCTTGTTGGGTCATCTTTTTCAATGCTTCCACGAGCGACGCATCAGGATCGATTTCAAGTCCGTCGCTCAGAGGGCTCATAACTTCCCGGACTGTCTTCGTTCCTCGCTCTTCCGGTGAGATGTCCTTTATGTCGCTCAGAGACACCAAGCCCACGGGCCGTCCGTCCTGAACCACCGGAAATCCGCCGTGACCGTATCTCAGGAAAAACTTGTCAATCAACTGGTCCAGGTGGAGGTCAGGCGCGGTGCTGACAACATTCTCGACCAGGACTTCCTTCACACGGACGCCTTCGAGGGACTGCTTCATCATGACTTCCTGATACCCCGCTGCAGCGACCCCTCTAAGAAACATTCCGATAAACAGCAACCAAAGGCCCCCGATCAACGCGCCCGTAAAAATCTGGATGCCCCCAAATATCATCAAAGCCCAGGCGAACCCTTTGCCAATGTCCGAGGCCCATTTGGTCGCTCGGGCTACCGATCCGGTCCTCCACCAAATGACCGCGCGGAGAATGCGCCCCCCGTCCAAAGGGTACCCCGGGACTAGATTGAATATTGCCAGCGCCAAATTGATCCAGGCCAAGTATTCGAAGACCGCGACGATAAGAGTCTGAGCATGGGCCTGCAAAGCACCTGCGATAGCCCAGAAAATCCCCGCAAGAGCAAAGCTGCTCAAAGGACCGGCAACCGCTATCTTCAGCTCGGTCACCGCACTGGTGGGCTCTTGTGAGAGACGCGCGATCCCCCCGAATATGAACAGGGTGATCTCCGGGATTTGTATTCCGGAGCGAACCGCGGTGAGAGAATGAGAAAGCTCATGGACGAGAATGCTTGAAAAGAATAATAAAGTTCCCACCAGTCCGGCGAACCAGTACAGTTGCGTGGCGTAGTTTGGATAGTAGAGTGGGAAGTAACCGGCGGAAAGGCTCCATAACACCAGCACGAACACGATAAGCCACGAGTAATCCACATTGATTTTTATGCCCGATATTTCGAACAGGTGCACCCGGCCGCGGATCACGCGCTTGCCCTCATCGGCTCCCTGAGTCCCCGGCGTTTCGGTCGTTTCACTCATCGTCCACCCCCTTTTTTTGGATGAAAAGGCCGCACATCTAAAATACAATGATTCAGTCTTTCACTTCAATTATAGGAGAACCACACAGAGTGACCGATCTGATCCACCGCACGGCAACAATGGATAAGGCGGTTTTCGTGGTGTCGTTGGACACCGAGCTGGGATGGGGGTCATTCGACAAAGGCGGACTTCGGCGCAACAGCGAATATTACATCCAGGAAAGGGACATCGTAAGAAGGCTCTTGGCATTGTTCGACACCCACAAAATCAATGCCACGTGGGCTATTGTGGGACATTTGTTCCTCGAGAGCTGCTCCGAAAGCGGACCTGACAATCACAATCACGTCTTGCAGCCCGCCTATAGCTGGTATCCAGATGGTTGGCTCAGCCATGATCCCTTCTCGAACCTGAACCAAGATCCTCTTTTTTACGCTCCAGACATCGTTGACAATATACTGGGTTCAAGGCAAGCACACGAGATCGCGTCTCATACCTTTACCCATGCTATTTTGGGTGATCCGGAATGTTCTCGGGAGGTCGCTCATTCGCAGTTAAGCGAATGCCAACGCCTTGCAAAAGCCGTTGGAACAGAGATGGTATCAATGGTTTTCCCCCGGAATTCGATAGGGCACCTGGACGTGCTGTCCGAACTGGGCTTCTGTAGTTTCCGCGGACAAGAGGCGAGATGGTACCGGAGCTTGGCCCTGGGGCAGCGAACCCGGAAACTGTGCCATTACCTCGATAGGATGACAGCTGTCTCGCCTCGATGCTACAAGGAATTATCTTGCTACAGAGTCAAGACACAGCGACAGTGGCTCTTTGATGTTCCGGCGTCGATGTTTTACGCGCCCTTTGGCGGATTATGGAATCTGGTGGGGCTGTCCAGACGAGTCCTGCAAGCAAAGAAGGGAATTGGCGAAGCAATACGAAGAAAGGCCCTGTTCCATCTCTGGTTCCATCCGTTTAACCTGGCCACTTCGCCATTGCTTCCGGAAGGTCTGGACGAGGTTCTCGGTTTTCTCGCGGGCCAGGTGAAAGCAGGGAACATTGAGTCACTTACTATGGGAGAGACAGCGAAATACATGAATCGGATTGTGGGAGAATGAGATGACTGCGCGCGACACGTGCACCCTCGCAATATTGACCTCACACGGGGCGGCAAACTACGCGCTGTTAAATTCACTCCAGGAAAATTACCCCATCAAGCTCATTGTCTTCGAGTCTCAGACCATTGGGCGGTTCAAGCTCCTCGGGCACAGGCTACGTAAGCTCGGCATCAAGACAGTCCTCGATCAAATGGTTTTTAAGGCCTTTGACGTTCTGTTCTTTCAAAAACAGGCGGCATTAAAAGCCGAGGAAATCCTGGGACCCGAGATCTCATTCAGAACAAACAACTTCGCAGATTCCCGGATAGTGAACGTAAGCTCCGTAAATTCTTCGGAGGTAAGGGGCCTGCTCCGGGCCGCGAAGGCCGACGTGGTGGTCGTCTCCGGAACGTCCATTCTTGATGTCGAGCTTCTGGCCATGCTAGGTTCCACCCCCACCCTCAACATCCACTGTGGAATCAATCCCCGTTACCGAGGGAACCACGGAGCTTTTTGGGCGGTGGTAAACGAAGACTGGGACAACGTAGGGACCACTGTGCATTTCGTCGATTCAGGAATCGACACCGGCGGGATCATTTTGCAAGATTCTATTGAACTGGACCGATGGGACAATCCGAGGACGATCGGCTTGAAGCAGTACGCAGTCGGAATTCGGCTTCTGTCAGAGTCGATTGCCCGAATTTGCTCAGGCGACACGCGTACCATCCGGAGAGACGATCTGGACAGTCGCCTGTACTCTTCACCCACCTTCACAGGCTATCTGAAGTTTCGCAAACGTCTGAAGGCTCATTTTACCGGCACATTTCCAGCTTAAAGGCGGACTCGTATCAAATAGCCCGCCCTGCGTCCGTATAACCGAATTCGTGTTTGACCGTCGCCCAAACTTCATCCTCCAAGGCTCTGACTCGCCGCCCATAGTCGTCAAGGTCGTCCTTGATCTTGACTATCACGTCTTCAGCTCCGTCATGCGTGGGGTAAGCGCCGCAGGCCCGTACAACGGTCCGGTACACGTCCGGGTTGTCGATGATCATGCACGGTGTCAGCAGGTTTTCCGAGTACGGCTGTTTGGAGCGTATTGTCGCAAAGAAGTCGCTGTGCAAAACTTCCGACAGGGTTTTCTCGTGGATCTTATCCACTGCAAAATGCGTGAAGACGCAGGGCTCCACATCACCGTTTGCGTTTATGTGAATATAATTTCGTCCACCGGCTATGCAGCCTCCAACATAGGGGGCATCGTTCCAAAAGTCAGCGATGAAGATAGGATATTTGGCCCTGAGAGCCGTGCCTCGCTGTCGGAGATATTCCCGCTGCTCCGGAGACGGCATGAGCGACACGTCCGGGTCCTTGCCCACGGGCATGAATAGGAAGAACCAGCAGACCATGACCCCCTTGTCCGCAAGGTGGGCAAAGAAGTCGTCACTTGTAAGCTTCTCCACATTCCGGCTTGTCACTGTGAGAGAGGTTCCGAACGGCACGCCTCGCTCCCTTAACCGGTCCATCGTGGCCATTACCTTTTTGAAAACTCCATTTCCTCGGCGCGCGTCGGTATCTTCTTCAAATCCCTCCAGGCTCATGATTGCGCCCGCGTTGCCCAGCCTGTAAAGCTCGTCGGCTACGGCATCGTTTATAAGAGTGCCGTTTGTATAAAACATGAAATACATGTCGTTGTACTTTTCTATCAGAGGGAACAGGTCGTCCTTGCGAGTAAGCGGTTCCCCCCCGCTGAGGACAATGAATAGAGCACCGATATCCCGCGCCTCACCCAGGAGACGGTCCATCAACTCGTAAGAGAGCCCTTTCTCCCTGACGTATTTCCCCGAATAGCAACCTGTGCACTGAAGATTGCACTGAGCGGTGGGACTGATCAGTATGGTGAATGGCGGCCCGAACCCTTCCCTCTTCTCGAAGTCCGCTCGGATGCTGGAACTCCGCAGCAGCCCATTGATGAAAAGGTTGCGAGCCACGGTCTTCAAGCAGTGGGGTGATAGTTGAGTCATCACTCTCTTGAACATGCGGGCAGCTTGGCCGTTTTCTCCCTCCCGCAGACTTTCAATGACCGCATCCACGGCCGCGTTGGCCTGGTCTCCCTGTATGAGCCTCGATGCCAGAATGCTAAGCTTCATGAACGTATCCGGAGACACATGCGTTAACAATCCTATCATGGTGTTGACCACCTGATCTCGGGTCATGTCTTTGACGCGTTCGACGAAATCCATGGGGCAACCTCCTGTAGATTTGTTTGTGCCGGTTCCAAGACTGCCAGGCAATTTTCGACCAGCCAAAGCTTTGTTTGAAGAGGTCCCCTGAGGGCTGAGTCGCGTAAATTCATTGCAAGCCAGGCTAGGCACAAGATTTGTTGGCACACGGGTACTCGGTGGGCCTCCTCAGTCCGTCTGTCCGCGAACGCTCTACGGGCGGAACGAATACCGATGCCGGTGATTGGAGATAGCTTGGTTCCGGGTTGAAGTTGACACGACACAGAGAGTGCACGCGGGCTGAAGTCGATCGGCCGAAAAATCTCGTGGAAAATCTTCCTTCGCCGATCAGAAATGTAGTACTGACAGGACGATCGTCCGGAATACATTTACCAAGAACAAAATTGGGCCAAATTCCACGAAACATGGCCGAAGACCCCCTTTTAAGATTTCCGGCCTTTGTTGCGAACCGCGACATATAGCTATAATAATTAGCGAACTAGGCAGTTTCCCGGCAGCAATTTCGTCAGAGCGGCAACAAGCCTACCGACTTTTTTCGCGTGGAGATTCTTGGCTGTTTCTGTCTTGTTTCTCGTTTGTCTGTTTTAATTATCACGGCTCTCGACCTCAATAGTCGAACCGTCAGATCCAGCCTCTTCCAAGAGACCGGACCCAGTCCAAAATGAGGGGTTCGGGCAATTGTTGTTTACCCAGGGCATCACTACGCTCCGGGTTTCATCAGTCGCCTCGGAATGAAGATCTGTTCCACCTCTTATGTACCAGAATAAGGGAAATGATCCAGCAATTCAAGGGCAATCTTGTAAGTGTTCAGTTATTAGCGGCGAAAGATTGTCATTGCGAGCGAAGCGAAGCAATCGCTGCTTTCAAGCGCTGAGATTGCTTCGTCGTTTCACTCCTCGCAATGACAGAGAATGGCAAATTCCCCCGCGTAACTGAATGCTTACGCAATCTCGATCGCTCGGTCCATACCGACGCAAGAGGGTATGTTTATTTCCAAGGAACCCGGTATGGCCTTCGGTCTTTTGAGGAGTTATAATCCCTCCTATTGATGCGTCGGAAAGGAGTCGAAATTGATTCTGGACACCTCTGAGTTGATTCTCCCGTTAGTCATTGCACTTTGTGGGGTGGTCTTTCTGGCAGTGCTGTTCGGACCATCACTTTTTGCCAGCTATCAAAATTGGAGGATAAGGAAGGGGCATAAGAGGTAGGGTTTATAGTAAGTCTCAGAAATTGTCTGATTTCCTGTGAAGATGTCTCTTGCGGTAATGTCTTGAAATCAGGTGATTTACTTGTAGTGGGTGCCACTGCTGGCTTGTCCAGCAGTGCATCCACCAAGAAATCCCGCGAAACGTTGGACTGGACAAGCCAGCAGTGGCACCCGAGCGACAATCTGCACCCGTTCAGGGACGGATGAAAAACGACAAAAATTTGACAATCGTTCTAGGTCGGGGGGATTCCGTGATCTTGGCTTAATCGCGTCCAAACCAGCGAGTCAGGTGGGGGCGTTGGCCGCCCCCGGGCCGCATCATTTCCTGAATGCCTCCGGGCCGGTTACATAGAGGTCGCCTCCGCGGGAATCGGTCGCAACTATCAGCGGTAGGTCTTCCACTACCAATCGCCTGACAGCCTCCGGGCCGAGTTCTTCCCAAGCAACTACCGTGGCCTCCTTTATCGTCTTCGAGATCAGCGCGCCGGTTCCACCGATGGCGGCAAAGTAAACTGCTCCCCATCGCATCATGGCCTGCTTCACTTCCTCCGAACGACGGCCTTTGCCTATCATACCTCTAAGCCCGTGCTCCATTAGCAAAGGAGCGTAAGCATCCATGCGGTAGCTGGTGGTTGGTCCGGCAGCGCCTATGGGTCTGCCCGGAGGCGCAGGCGTCGGTCCAACGTAATATATTACCTCTCCTTGAATCGAGAAGGGGAGCTGTTTGCCGGCTATAATCAGCTCGGTCATTCGTTTGTGGGCCGCGTCCCTGCCGGTGATGATTGTCCCTGAAAGAATCACACTATCGCCTGCGCGCAGTTCCCTTGCCACCGCCTCGTCAAGAGGAGCTGTCAGTTTCCTGGCTTCGCTTTTCACAGTTCTACCTCCGCGTGGCGGCACGAATGACACTGGATATTTACCGCGCATGGAATGCTTGCGATGTGGGTGGGGTAAGCATTCACATGCACAGCCAGAGCTGTGGTGCTTCCCCCCAACCCCATTGGGCCTATCCCAAGCTTGTTAATTCTCTCTAGCAGTTCCTTTTCCAGCCCATCCAGGACCTCGTCCGAGTTAGGAGTCCCCAGCGGGCGGAGAAGGGCTTTCTTCGCCATAAAGGCCGCTTTTTCAAAAGTACCCCCAAGGCCCACGCCTACCACAATCGGCGGACAAGGATTGCCACCGGATTCTTCGACCCTTTGGACAATGAAGTTCTTCACGCCATCAATTCCAGCCGACGGGGGAAACATCATGACCCGGCTCATGTTTTCCGATCCGAACCCTTTGGGCGCCAGCGTGATTTTGAACTTCTCTCCGGGCACCAACTCCGTATGTATGACCGCCGGGGTATTGTCCCCGGTATTCACGCGGCTAAGCGGATCGAGCACAGATTTTCGCAGGTTGCCGTCTCGGTATCCTTGTCGCACGCCTTCGTGAATTGCTTCGAGCAAACCTCCGCCTGAGAAATGCACCTCCTGGCCGATCTCCACAAAGACTACCGCCATGCCGGTGTCTTGGCACAAGGGAATTTTCTCGGTCCTCGCTATGCGCGCATTCTCGATGATTCTGCTCAGTATTTCCCGGCCGGTCACCGACTCCTCAGTCACCTGGTACCTCTCGAGGGCCTGAATTACATCGTCGCCCAGGATGGTGCACGCGTCCATGGCCAAACGCCTGACCGCGGCCGTAACATCTTCAACTTTTATTGTTTTCATGTTTCCTGACCGAATAAATGGGTTGAAAGTTATGAGGATAATCTCTCAAAAGACAATTTTCAAACCATTTCTTGAGATGGCCATAACCGGTCAGCCTAGCGACGCAAAAAACGCGCGGCAAATGTGTCATTGCGACCCCGCTGAAACGCGGGGGAAGCAATCTTTCGCTTTAGGCGCTTAGATTCCTTCGTCACCTCACTACTCGCGGTGACCGAGAACCGACGGTGACCTCGCCTCGTCTGTTATCTGTGACGTTTAATGAAGATTTCCACCAATCCTAATCCTCCGTTAGCGCGGATGACCGAGACTGCCGGAAGAATCAAATGAAGATGACGAAAGGGCAGCCCTTAATGGTCGCCCTTTCGGCAAACCTGCCGACGAGAAGGCTCCGGACGAGGACAAAGGCAAATGACCACCCGGCGCAACACCAATACAGCAAGCGACTCCCAAGTATGATAATGGATGGTAAGCAGTTCCCTTCACCGGAATGGCCTGGAGGAATTGAAAGAATGCGGCTGCACCGCGGCAACTTGACGGGAAGAGGTGATTCGCGTGAAATACCAGATGATCGAAATGAAAAAGAGGAAAAGAATCGCTCTTGTGGCTCACGACAATAAAAAGCGCGACCTCATTGAATGGGCCAAATTCAACCATGACCTGCTGGCGGAACATGAGCTGTATGCCACAGGTACCACCGGCGCGGTTTTAGAAAAATCCCTCGGGGTCGAAATCATCAAACTGCAAAGCGGACCCCTTGGCGGTGATCAGCAAATCGGTGCAAAGATTGCCGAAGGCCAGATCGACTTTGTCATTTTCTTCTGGGACCCTCTTGAACCGCAGCCGCACGATCCGGATGTAAAGGCGCTCCTGAGGATCGCAGTGGTATGGAACATTCCCGTGGCGTGCAACAGGTCGTCTGCTGATTTCATGATCTCGTCGTCCCTCATGTCGTCGGAATATGAACGTCTCTTACCTGACTACGAGAGCTACAGAGATTGGCTTCGGAAAGACCGGTATGGGTAAATGCGTCCTGATACCAATGCGCGTTCAACGAAGTGACATTAGGAATGGCCGGCAGGGACGCCGGCCGCTACCATAATGCGGTGGCGGTCCCGCGGCACGCGGGATGCCCGCCATCTTCACTTGTACGAAAGGGCATTGGTATGAGGTGCCAGAGCCCGTTTGGTGGGAATTGGCGCAGGCCTCACCTCCATTCCGGGGAAGCTGGCGTAAAAAGTCAGGGTGGAGAGCAATGCAGTCTGTCCGCCCTGAGGTGCTTTTAGTTTCACAGCCCGGGAACCCTATTATTTAATCCCCAGGTTTTTAAGGTCCTCGTCCGCCAGGAGCTTGGATACAGGATAGAAGCCGTCCTTGATCACGACTTGCTGTCCCTCTTTCGAGAGCACAAACTTGATGAATTGACCCATGACAGGATTCAGCGCATCCGCTGGTTTCTTATTGAAATAGATGTACAGGAATCGAGCAAGCGGATAGTCTCCCGCGTATGCATTCTCGGCAGTTGCTTCGACACATTTCCCTTCAGCGGCGCCCAAAGGCACGATCTTCACATCGGCTGTGGCGTAACCGACACCGGAATAGCCTATTGCGTACTTATCTGAGGCTATACCTTGGACCACGGCTGAGGACCCGGGTTGTTCTTTGACACCGTCCTTGTAATCTCCTCCAAACAAGGCCACGTCCTTGAAATAGCCATAGGTCCCTGAAGCGGAATTACGGCCGTATAAAGAGATGGGTTTGCCTGCCCATTCGCCGGTAAGACCTAGATCGCCCCAAGTCTTTATGTCTTTCGGAAAGCCGCCCTTGCGCGTCTTGGAAAAAATAGCGTCAAGTTGCTTCAAGCTGAGGCATTTGATCGGATTGTCTTTATGGACAAAAACGGCCAAAGAATCGACTGCGGTGCGGACGACCGAAGGCTTGTACCCATATTTCTTCTCGAAGGCTTGGATCTCGGATGCTTTGATCTCGCGAGACATAGGTCCGAATTGAGCGGTTCCCTCGATCAAGGCCGGCGGAGCGGTGGAGGAGCCTTTACCTTCGATCTCGATCTTTACGCCCGGATACTTGGATCTGAAACCTTCCGACCAAAGGGTCATAAGGTTGTTCAAGGTGTCGGAGCCCACGGACTTTATATTTCCGGACACGCCGCTGACGGTCTGGTAAGACTGGAGTTCAGGATCAACTTGAACTGCGAAAGCACTGCCGGCAACTAGTAGACCGGCTAGTACGGGAATTAGCGCAATCTTCTTAAACATTTTTCTCCTCCTCCGTATGTTTGATTCGAGTGTTCCCTTACGGGGCCGCTCATCAAAATGGATCTCCATTGTTAGAAAGCCGTAAGGGCAAGAATAGAAAATCGTGAGTTTCCAGGTGGCAAAGTTTCATGCACACCAGATGTCAGCCTTTCTCGTGGGAAACAGAATTGGATCGCGGGGGACTAATATCAATGCGCGGTCCAACAGGCGATATTGGCTCAAGTCCGCGGCCGCGGGTCTCCGAAGTGAAGGCAGGCTGCGCTGCCCGTAGCGGAGCAATTCTGCCGCGGCCGGCAACGCATCGGCTTCGCAAAGTTACGCATCTGAAAACGTTCTGCTATAAGTTGTTGGCAATCTTGTGCGTCTTCGAGGTAACCATGGAAAACCAAGGGAAGTCCCCCGCGGCCACGTCGGCTTACAAAGAGGTTCTGGACTTGCTGGACCGTCATGGGCTTCTCACCGAGCGTCTCCCCTATTCCCCCGCGTTGCTGGAAGAAGCGGTTTTCTTCGCATATAAGATGAGGCTTATTACCCAAGGGAAAGTTAAGAGTTACCTCGGCCTGGATAGGGCCGCCTTGAAGGAAATGATCAATGAGTGGAACAAAGGAGACGAGGGAAACTGTACATGCCGCATGGCCCGCAACCCATTTGCGGATGACAGTTGAACGCAATCTGCGTCCTCGTGCAAACACTGTCCATTCACACTCTCTTGCCTCAGCCTCATAGGATCAATTCAAACTTCTGCTCTTGGATCTGCTGGCCCCATTGATTCACGTCATGCTCCTCTAGGAGCCGGAACCCCTCCAATTCGTACAAAGACCGCGCGGAATCCAGACCTTTGAACGTCCACAAGAATACCTTGCGATGACCGGCAGCGATGCAGAATTCAACGGCTTTTTTGATAAGCTGACGCCCCACCCCTCGGCCTTGAAGAACGGGCTCCACGATAAACCAGCGAAGCCGGGCCCCTTCAGTCTCCGACAAGTCCCCGTCGATAGCCACAGCTCCGGCAAGGCCATTTTCCGACTTTGCGACCCAAAGCCCGTCCCGAGATTCATTGAACCGGCTCATAAACTCTGCCAGTTCCCTGGCAACCTGAATCTCGAAAGAAAGATCAAATCCCCAGTTTTCATGGTAATAAGTCGCGTGAAGTTCGGTTATGCGTCCTAACACACCCGGATAGTACTCTGTGAATTCCACGTGTTTTGTTCCCGTGTTCGACACCCTTCGTCCCCCATGAAATCAAGCAGCCCACGACAGCGCTCCGCAAGATCGCTTTCCCCCTTGGTTCACCGTCCATATTTATTAAGCAGGGTCATGAGGTTACGACCGGCAGGGGATACTGTGCCTTTGCTTTTGAAGAAGACATCAATAATGGAAACCTCCGAACCATAATAGCTTTCGTTGGCCTCCCAATCCGCTTCAATAACGCTACCTTTGACCGAAACGCCCACAAAGATTCCTTGGGCCCGTGAGTAAGAAAGAATGCCCGAGGATAAGCCGATGTCCGTAGCCGCGGAAGCGTCTCTCCCAACCGGTCCCGCCGCGATGGAAGCGTCTGCTCCGATGGTAAACTTGTCCTTGAAGAGGCTTCTGAGGCTCACGTCACTCATTATCAACAAAACCAGATCCGTGGATTGAACCCCTATCTGCCAGCCAAAGCTCCCTCCTACGAGCCTTATGAAGGCCGGAGGGCCCCATTTTCCCGTCGAGGGGTTCCTTCGGAGCACCACGCCTTTGCCGTAATGGCCGCCGACTCCAAGGCCGGCCTTCAGCAGAGACGGGAAAACAATAATACCTTGGCTTCGCTTCAAAAGGTCGCTAGGTATGCCGGCATCCGGGGCTTCCATCATATCTTTTATAACATGGCCTGCATCCGAAAGGCGGTTTTCCATTGCCAGAGGTTGAGCTGAACCGACGCCATAATCCGATAGTACGAGAACGCCGGCCCAGAGGATTATCAAACAAGTTCTTATCATTCCGGATCCTTCCTCTTTTACTGCCTCAACCCACCATTCGCAATTGCGCGGCAAACCGGTGCCGGTCGCGCGCCTCTGCTCATATCATATTAAGAATTTGATAAGCCGATTTTGTTTCAATGCTGCAATGACAACTTAGGTCGCGGTATTTCCAACGAGCTAGGGCCGATCCTCTTGGGGCCTTTTTCCTGCCTCATACTTTTCCAGCTTGTAACGAAGGGTTCCGCGCGGAATGCCCAGTAATTTGGCCGCCTGTGAAATGTTTCCCCCTGCAAGCTGCATTGCCTTTTCGATGAGCCGGGAAGTGAATTCCTCCACTTTTTGGTCCAGATTGACTCCTTCCGGCGGAATGCTGAAATCGTGTGGGTACGGGTGAGTCTCTGTCTCATGAGAGTTGTTGGTCAATTCTTTAGGAAGATGGTCCGCTTGTAGCATATCGGCATCGTGCATGATGCAAATCCGTTCGATCACGTGGCGCAACTCACGAACATTGCCGGGCCATGCGTACCTGAGTAGCAGCTGTTGTGCTTCTACGGTAATTCCATTGAACGTCCGAGCAAACTTGCGGGAATATTCCGATAGAAAATACTTTGAGAGTGCCATCACATCCTCGGGCCGCTCCCTCAAAGGTGGTAAATGAATCGGCACAATATGAAGGCGATAGAAAAGATCTTCCCGAAAACGCTTTATCCTAATGGCTTCTCTCAGGTCCTGATTGGTGGCGGCAATGATTCTTAGGTCTATCTCATGCAAGTGGGTCCCGCCCAACCTTCGGACTTTCTTGTCCTCCAAAACCCGCAGAAGCTTCGCTTGCAGGCCAAGATTCATTTCACCCAACTCATCCAAAAGAATCGTTCCGCCGTTTGCAGCTTCAAAAAGTCCTATTTTTCTGCCCTTGGCTCCGGTAAACGCCCCGCTCTCATAACCAAAGAGTTCACTTTCCAAGAGGTTTTCAGGCAGAGTGGCACAGTTGATCTCAAGAAACGGCCGATTCGCTCGAGGGCTCAGATTGTGAATGGTTCGCGCAATCAGGTCCTTTCCGGTTCCTGTTTCTCCGGTGATCAAGACCGTGGCCTCAGCATGTTTGGCCACCTCCCGCACCTGCTTCAGCACCTCGTCGAAAGCCCGACTTTCTGAAATGAGCGCGCGATCTCCCAGGAGCCCTTCATGCTGCTTCTTCAGGACCCGAACTTCTCGCTTGAGTCCCTGTGCTTCCAAAGCCAACTTGACAATAAGCTTGATTACATCGGCCTTGAAAGGTTTCTTGATGTAGTCGTAAGCTCCCAACTTCAAGGCTTCCACCGCAGATTCCACAGAAGCGTAACCCGTCATGACGATGACGAAGAGATCAGGCTCCATTTCCTTTATAGTTCTAAGGACATCCAGGCCTGGAATGTCCGGCAGTTTCAAGTCGAGAAAAACCAGATCAATAGCCTCTTCTCGTAGGGCACTCAGCGCAGCTTTACCGTGTTGCACGGTCACAGTGCCATAGTGCTCCTCCTGGAGAATCCTCTCCAGGTTTTCGCAAATAAACGATTCATCATCTACGATAAGGATCTTTTCCATTCAATTCACCCATTGGAAGTCAAGGCATGACCGCGCGCGAATTCCCGGCCGCCGGCCCACTCATTGCCTCCTGCTCTTTCGAGGGCTCCTGCGCTGTGGGTAGGTCCACCTGGAAGGTTGTGCCCTTGCCCAGTTCGCTGGAAACGGAGATCCGGCCTTTGTGCTCCTGGACAATGCCGTGCACGATGGCCAATCCCAGTCCGCATCCTGACGGGCTGCGGGTAAAAAAGGGATCGAAAATATAAGGAATGTCCTCAGGCGCTATCCCTGTTCCCGTGTCGCTCACAATAATACGCACAGCAGGCCCTGAAAGAAGGGATTCGAGCGCGGGCACTTCCTTTACTTCGACAGTGAGATCTCCGCCTTCGGGCATCGCCTGAACGGCATTGAGAAGAAGGTTCAACAGGGCCTGCTGCAACTTGTCGGCATCCAGGTGAAGCAGGGGAAGAGATTCATCCGCGTGCCCGTTCAATGTGACTTTGTGGTTCCTGCAAAGCTTTCTCAGGAGAAACAGGGTCTTGTGCAAC
Organism: Desulfomonile tiedjei; assembly: GCA_016212925.1. Classification (NCBI taxonomy): domain Bacteria; kingdom Pseudomonadati; phylum Thermodesulfobacteriota; class Desulfomonilia; order Desulfomonilales; family Desulfomonilaceae; genus Desulfomonile; species Desulfomonile tiedjei. The sequence goes on along the minus strand of JACRDF010000052.1, from coordinate 117,115 downwards.
ACATCTCCCAGGGGACGAACCTCCAGATTCACCTGCCGCGAAGGGGCGGCAAAATCCAACAGGCCATTGATCAGATTCTCCAGCCTGTCGATCTCTTGGAGCGATCGCCGCACGAGGTCCCTAGCCTGGGAACCGTCCGGAAGATGATCGTGCACGTCGTCCATTAGCAGAGAGAGGCCTGTGAGAGGATTTCGCATCTCGTGGGCGATTCCTGCCGCCAGAACACCCAGACTCACCAGCCTATCCGAACGTCTAATATGCTCTTCCATATGCTTGCGCTGTGTGACGTCCTGAATAAAGATCAGAAAGATGCTCTGGTGAGGCTTTTGCGGCTCGATTCTCGAGAAGTGAACTTCCAGGACAGTTTCCTTGCCGTCCTGACGAACGGAAAGTTTCTCCAGGGCACCCGGCACACACTCCGGGGAATCCAGGCAACGGTCGATCAGGTCAATCCAATCCGGAAACGCCCCGAACACGTCTCTGTAGTGGTTGCCCAGAGCGTCTTCAGGGCGTATTTTGAACACCGCTTCGCTGTATGGATTGAACCAGGTGACGCATCCGGACTCGTCGAGTGTGATGATTCCGCTCGTCATAGAAGTGACGATCGACTTAATAAAATTCCGTTCCGCAACCAGTTTGCTGTGCAGCTCAGAGCGTTCAATGGCACGAGCCGCGTCGTTGGCTACGATCTCCAGTGATTCGATCTCAACGTCCCTGATCTCCCTGGAACTTGTATTCGTGTCCGCGCCGAGGACTCCAATGACCCGATCACGGCTCTTGATAGGCGTGAACACGAAGCAATCCGTTTCTGCGGCTTCTCCGATGTCGAGGTCGATGGGAGTCGTCCTCGGATCAGTGCGGACATCCTTGACCAAGAGGGTTTCCCCAAAACGAAAAGCCTTGGTAGGTATGCAATCGTGGCGATCAATATCGTATGAAGAGCCCATTACTCCGGCTTCGTGTTCGGGTGAGAATCCGAAAGTCTGGTGGCAAGTGAGACGTCGGGTATCTTGTTCGTACAGATACAGGACGGCCCGATCATACCCCAAACCCTCCACGCACGTTTTGAGCACTGTTTGGAGCACCAGTTCTCGGTCATACGCCGTGGTCAGGTATTGGCTAAGGTAATGCACGTTTTTCAGGACTTTCAATTGCGTTTCCAGTTGACGACTGTATCCTTCCACGGATTTCTTGGAATCCGCGAGTTCAGCGAATGATTTATCGAGACTCTCCCGGTGCCGGCGTATCTCCGTGGCCATGTCATCAAAATTTCGGCCCAGCAGCTCCAATTCGTCTCCGGTTTGAACCGCCACGTAGTAGGGAATATGTCCCTCGGCTATTTGCCGCGCTTTGCGCGCGAGATACATGATAGGTTGCGTGAATCTCCGCGCCAGAACGGTCCCCAAGAGAATAACGGCCAGAGCTGTGATCCCCAGGATTATCAAGGTATTCAGTTTCGTCTGAGCAACTATGTCATCGATCTTGGCGCTTGCCATCAAAGCAGGTTCGGCGAACTTGGCCGTCTGAACTCCGATGGTCATTCCTCCAAAGACGCCGTGCCTGTTGTACGGGATCCGGTCATAGAAGATCGGAGCGTAAGCCATGACACGCGGAATTCCGCCCACGTTATAGGTGCTGACCACTCCCGACCGTCCTGCTCGCACTTCTCGTGCCATATTGGAATAGTTGGGATTAATGAAGTCCACATGATCCAGGTTGAAAGGCACTTCACCGGCTAAAAGCTTCTCCCGCGTGTATGATGGAGCCGTAGGATCACATTCGCTGCCATCGGGGTAGATCCCGCGAATGTCGTAGAACTTCGGATGAGCGATGATCCAACCCTCGTCATCGAACATGAACGCGTAGTTGCCGCTGGAATAGCTGGGAAAGACCACGAATCGCTCGTCAGTAGGAAGAATGTGCAGCGTCAACTCCATCAGATGGCGATGGTCGAGTGACACCATTACAATGCCTTCAAATTTGCCGGTTTCCGTGAAACAAGGAGTTGCTATTCTGACCACTCCCTCAAATTTTTTCCCTTCTAATGCCTCCTCGACACTGCCCGCCCCCTGGAGTTGTTCGTCACGGGAGACGAACCAGCCGGTTACATGAGAGACATAGAGGTCGCCCTTCTTGAGCTTCCTTGTCTCCTGAAAGTATTTCTCGGATTTGTACGTCGTGTTTTCGGGTTTGCTCACGTCGCGTAATTCTGCCGCCTCCGCGATGCGATCTTCCGTGATGCGGATCTCCTCCATTCCGCCAGGGCCGATGAAAACGATTTCCCGATAGAGGGGTATTTCCTTGTGAACCTCGACCGGGTCCTCGTTGGTTCCCTCTCGCGCCCATATGGTTTTGCGGTGATTGAGCGAGAAACGCCCGTAGATTTCAGCCGTTCGCGGGAGCATGGCAAGGGTGAATAGGTCCCCTTCACAGGAATGGAGCAACTGGGTCACTCGATCAGCCAGTTCTACCGCTCGCAGTTCCAAAGATTCCTTTGCCCGCTTTTCCATTTGCAGCGTAGTGTTGTCAATGGCCCCTTGGCCGATTGCTCGCAAATTCCAGAGGGTACTGACACCCAGCGCACACAGAGGAATAATGGACACTATAAGGAATACCAGCACGAATTTCTTAACAATGGAAAAGCGGGGTAACATTTATTTCAATCTCCCGTCATGCCCAATTCGCCTAATGCGCTGATAACTCCCGTGTTCCTAACAGGGTCTGGAATCAAGCAGATTGCGGCCCGGATGGTCGGTCCGGAGGCATCGTATCTTCGCTCGTCCGCCCCCGTACGGACACTCCGCGGAAAGTCTTTGCAAGAGTAAGCCCAAAAAGTAGGTTTACGAAGGAATGTTTCTAACAAGAAGCAGAGTCTCCGAGTACAAGCCACGGAACCAGCACGCAATAATGTGCGAATTAGTCGTCGAGATACTTACGTAGCGCAGTTTTCATCCGGTCCTGCAATGAAAATCAGACGGTCCCTCATCGGGCACAGCCCTCACTTGCTAAGTCAGTGGCACTCTGTCTCTTCATAGTCCTCGAATGCCGCGTACCAGGGACCTGTTCCAGCAGCCCGTGCTGCTGAATCAATTGGCACATCCCTGAACAAAGAATTGCATCAGTTTGTCCTTAGCATCCGGGCAGTGGATAGTCAACGTCAGGCCACTGGCCGGCAATGTCACGTGCCATCGAAAACGGCTAAATTCGGCCACTGGCCGGCGAACTTTCGCCACCCCTCAATCACGTCATCTGGCGGTCCAACTGTCACAAGAGCAAGCTGGATTTTACCGTAATTGGCGAATCCTGGCCACTCTCGGGACACGACGAATGGTATGCCAAGGTAATACCGGCAGGCGTCATCCTTGCTTTCGCAAAGCGTTCACGTCCTAAACACTGCCCTCCCCGGCACTGATTGACTACCCGCGTCTGCCGGCAGAAATCATGTGGCACTCTTGTTGCTAACAGGAAGCGCAAGGGGCAAGTTCGCTCTCCCCCACCCTTTATGACTGGCTGACACTGAAAGGGGAGCGTTTTGGATTGTTCCTGAGCTTTGTGAGGACAAGTTGAAGTCAATTGCCGCGACGCAGAGCACTTTTTTTCTTGACAGCTTGGAATCCTTCCATCTAAGTTCGGAATACTGTACCTTTTTCCATAGCCTTTATAACCTTCGCAGGAATCAAGGATTGATCAAATGAAAAAAATGAACATTTGTCTCTTCGTGGCGTTGGCCTTAGCCTTGGTGGCCTCGGGCCCGGTGTTTTCGGCAGACCCCCCGATCAAGGTCGGAGTCGTTCTTCCTCTAACCGGCGAGCAGGCCAAGTTTGGAGAGATAGAGAAAAACTCGTTCCTGATGTGCCTGGAGGAGGTCAATAAAGCAGGCGGAATAAAGGGCAGACCTATTGAACTTATTATTGAGGACGATACCGGCAAGCCGGATGTCGGCCGGTCTGCGGTGGAGAAATTGATCTCCCGGGATAACGTCGTGATGGTGACGGGCGGATACTCTTCTTCAGTGACCTATGCCGTCTGTGCCGTGGCACAGCAGCGCAAAGTGCCCTTCCTGGTCACTACAGGCTCCGCCGATGACATAACCGAGAAGGGGTGGGACTATGTGTTCCGCATCAACCCCCCGGTCAGCGAGTACCCCAAGGCATTGGAGACCTTTCTGAAAGAGGTGGCCAAACCGCAAACCGTGGTCATTCTCCATGAGAATACATTATTCGGGCAATCCGGCTCGAAAGAGTTCGTAAAGTTGTGTGAAGCCATGGGGGTAAAGGTTCTCATGAAAGAGGGCTACGAACATGGCGCTATAGACTTCAAACCCCTATTGGTCAAGGCAAAAGCAGCCAAGCCGGATTTTGTTTACATGATATCGTACATCATGGACGCGGCGCTCTTGATGCGCCAGTCGAAGGAACTGGATTTTAACCCCAAGATGTTCGTTGGCGGGGCCGCGGGCTTCACTCTCCCGGAATTCGTCAAGAACGCGGCCGAAGCCGCTCAATACGTTTTCTCGGCTGACCTGTGGACCCCTAATGTCCCGTATAAAGGGGCCAGAGAATACTTTGACAATTACGTCAAAAAATTCGGTCAACCCACCGAATATCACGGCGCGGAGGCTTACGCGTCCCTGCAAGTGGTGGCTGATGTTCTGAAGCGGGCAAAAGACACGACCCCAGCAGCAATTCGAGAGGCGCTCTTGACCACGGACATGATGACCGTCTTCGGCCCGGTCAAATTTGTATCCTACGGCAAAAAGAAGCAGCAGAATTCTCTTCCGACTTACTTGGTGCAATGGCAGAAGGGAGTGCTCGAGACCGTGTGGCCCAAGGATTTGGCGACCAAGCCCTATGTGTTCCCGGTGCCTGAGTGGACGAAAAGATAGGTGTTTATCATGGCCGCCGCCAGGCCGCCGAGGCCCCTTTTCGCTCTGCGGCCCGCAGGCGGCATGAGCCTGTCACTCTGGCGGATCTTGAGTTGGGCCCGTCCCTATTTGTCTTGATACGTGAAGCCGGGTTGGACAGGTGAACGATCTCACCGCCGTTCGCTGCAATATCGTCGCGATTACCGAAAAACATTGGTCTGACTAGCCCCCGCAAGGGGAATGGCCCCACCCTAAATGGCGATGGTCTGGAACGAGATGGACGTCTTTCTGCAAACGCTGGTAGCAGGAATTTTAAAAGGTGGGCTCTATGCCCTCATAGGGATAGGCATGACCCTGATCATGGGGGTCATGGGGATCATAAACTTAGCGCATGGTCAGTTGATGATGGTGGCCATGTATGTGACGTATGTCTTTTTTCATTACATGGGCTTTGATCCCTACTTCACCCTGCTGATCAGCATGCCCTCCCTTTTTATGCTTGGAATATTCATACAGAAATTCCTGCTAAATCCCCTGATAAGGGTCGAATCCATCCTGCCGGAAAACCAGGTGCTGATGACGGTGGGTATAGGGATGGTTCTCACTGAGATCATCCGATTTATTTTCACGTCGAATTATCTGTCGGTACAGACATGGTATTCGACAGCCGCAGTTTTTGTGGGCGGCGTCTCGTTTTCCGTGGCCCTATGTATTGCTTTCTTGTTCGCGTGCGTCCTGACGGTCTCACTATTTTGGTTTCTTCTGAAGACCGACCTCGGCCGTTCCATCAGGGCGGTAGCCCAAGACCCTGAAGCCGCCCAATTAATGGGGATCGATGCCGACCGTATCAAAGTCATAACCATGGGACTCGGTTCAGCCCTGGTGGCCGCCGCGGGAAACTTGTTATTGCCGGTTTATTATTTGTTCCCTGATATCGGCGGGCCGTTCACCCGAAAGGCATTCGTGATCACCATTCTGGGAGGCCTAGGCTCAACGGTGGGTGCAATTTTCGGTGGTGTCACCCTGGGGCTTGCCGAGGCATTTGGAGCTACCTACATCGGGATGGATTACGAGGACATGATCGGCCTGATCATGTTTATTCTTGTGCTCTTGTTCATTCCCGGCGGATTCAAGCGCTGGACCAAGGTTTAAGGTTTCATGAAAGACCATTACGGCCCTCTAATCGTCTTGGCGATCCTGATTGCGTTCCCATGGGTGGTAAGCGATCCATACTACCAGCATCTCATGATACTGGTTCTCATATGGGTTGCCATTGGATCAGGTTGGAACCTTATTGCAGGGTACACGGGCCAAGTGTCCTTCGGAGACGCTGCGTTTTTTGGTACTGGAGCGTACACGGCAGCCCTCTTGGCACACAAGCTGGACATATCGGCATGGTGGGGGCTTCCTCTGGGCGGCCTCGCAGCGGTAGTTGTGGCGTTTCCTTTCGGTTGGATATGCTTTCGGTTGAGGGGAGCCTATTTCGCCCTGGCAACCCTGGCCTTGAACGAAGTCATGCGGCACATCGCGACTATTTGGGAGTCGCTGACAGAAGGAATGGTAGGCATCTTGGTGATGCAGACCTTCGTGTCCAAGGTCCCTTACTATTACATTGCGCTGGCCATAGCCGTCTTGTCTCTCGTGACTATACAAGTGGTGGTGCACTCCCGCTGGGGGTACTATTTTGTGTCCATACGCGAAGATCAGGACGCGGCCGAGAGCATGGGCATAAACACTCACTATTACAAGATGGTTTCTTTGAGTCTGGCCGCTTACCTGACGGGTTTAGCCGGGTCGCTTTACACGAACTATATGGGATTCATCGACCCGAAGGTGGTTTTCTCCCTCCATGACATCTCGATCATGGCCATCCTGGTCGGAATCGTGGGAGGCGTGAGCACGGTGTACGGACCCGCGGTCGGGGCTTTCATTATGGTTGCTGTATCGGAGATATTCAGGACTGGCGGCTTCGGCCTGCTGGACAGCCTAACAAAGGCGACGGGGTCACCGGTACTGGCAGTCATCACCAAATATGTCAGAGAAGCTCACGTGTTGAGCTTCGGTTTGCTGGTGGTATTTGTCATACTGTTCCTACCGAACGGTGTGGTTGGAGACTGGCCTAAGATGAAGAAGGCCCTCACTTTTTGGAAACGATCAGCAGATTGAGGGTGAATATGGCCTACTTTGAAACCAAGAACGTGGTCAAATTTTTCGGAGGACTTGCCGCTGTCAACGGCGTGAGTTTCAAGGTGGAGAAGGGGCAGATCTATGGCTTGATCGGCCCGAACGGCTCCGGAAAAACCACCATTTTTAACCTCATTAATGCATATTTTCCGTTGACCAAAGGCGAGATACTTTTTGAAGGTGAAAAGATTTCGGGCCTGAAAACCTACCAGATTTGCCAGAAAGGCGTAGGCCGAACTTTTCAGGTGGTAAAGCCTCTCAAGAGGATGACCGTGCTCGACAATGTGGTGGCTTCAGCTTTTCTAAGGACGCGAACAAAAGCCGAGGCCGTCCGGCTTGCTGAAGAGACTATCGAATTTTGCGAACTGACTCCCCTTAAAGACAAGCTGGCCAAGAGCCTGCCAATTGCCTCCCGAAAGAGGCTGGAAATCACCCGAGCGCTCGCGACCAAGCCTAAGCTGCTGCTGCTCGACGAGACGGCCGCAGGGCTGAATCCGTCTGAAGTGGAACAAGCCATCGAGCTTATCAAGAAAATCCGGGACTCCGGCGTGACCATCGTTATCGTTGAACACATCATGAGGGTCATTATGACGATCTCCGACAGAATTCTGGCCATTAATCACGGAATGGTCATCGCTGAAGGCACTCCGGCCGAAGTCGCCGCTGATAGTGAAGTCATTGCGGCCTATCTGGGAGAAGACTACCGTGCTTAAGGTCGAACACATAGATGTGTTCTACGGTGATTTGCAGGTCCTGTGGGATGTCTCCTTCGAGGTGCGGCAGGGAGAAATAGTTGTGTTGCTTGGAGCCAACGGCGCCGGCAAATCCACTACCCTCAAAACCGTATCATCTCTCCTGAAACCCTTGAAAGGGACCGTGACTTTTGAAGGGACCCGTTTGGACGAGTTGCCCGCTCACAAGATCATCCAATACGGATTGGCGCACGTTCCTGAGGCCAGGCGGCTTTTTTCGGACATGACCGTGGAGGAAAACCTGATTGTGGGAGCGTTGACCGGTGAAGCAAAGGCCAAGCGAAAACAGACCATGTCTTGGGTTTACGAATTATTTCCCCGACTGGCAGAGAGAAAGAGGCAGCCAGCCGGCACTCTGTCAGGCGGGGAGCAGCAAATGGCCGCGATCGGCCGCGGGTTAATGTCTTTGCCGAAATTGCTTATGTTCGATGAGCCTTCATTGGGACTGGCGCCGATCCTGGTTTCAGACATTTTTAGGATCGTGAAACGAATCAACAAAGAAGGCGTAACGATCCTTCTTGTGGAGCAGAACGTGAAGCATACCCTCGGCATGTGTAATCGTGCATACGTGCTCGAGAATGGGCGCATCACACTGTCAGGCACAGGTCAGGAGTTCCTCAACAACGACCACGTTAAAGAAGCTTACCTGGGCATATGACGGAACTCACTTCTTAATCTGGCCGACAAATTCTATCCGTCGACTTTGAACCACTCCAAAGAGTCGCTCTCGTAGCCATTCAGTTGTCAGCGGAGAAAGACCGTCATTGCGACCCCGCTGAAAAGCGGGGGAAGCAATCTCAGCGCTCAAAGGCAGAGATTGCTTCGCCGTTTCACTCCTCGCAATGACAGAGAACGGCAAATTCCCCCGCGTAACTGAATGTTTACTCGCTCCCACCGGCTGTTGTTGAAAAATCCAATCACAAGAGCCAGTAGTACCAACGCGCTTTCATGCCGGTAGGATCGTGAACGCCATGCCTTGGGGCGGCTGTCGCCATATTTTGGTGGAGGCCGGCGTGCATGCCCCCATTGCTTATGGTGGTTTCCAAAATTTCTGTTCGATTTGTGTCTCGAAACTGTGTGCGACCGTAGGGCCCAGGTGAAAAGACAGGCTTCGGTCTCTTGTACGGCGCGGACCCCCGAGTCCGCCCTTGCCCGGCCGTCTCGTTGGGCCTAGGGCAGGCACGGGGGCCTGCCCCTACCCGGACTAGCCGCATTCAGAGAAAAATTTTGGCACTCGGTGTATGTCGTCTGCTTGATCGCCTGTCCCTGTGAAAATCCGCTACTCTCAAAAGAGAGGCGCCTTTTAATGATGCCACGGATGTGCGAAGCTCATCCGTGCACGGACGAGTCCCCCGAGGCGCGGGACGCGTCCGTGGCACCAAATCTGCGATGCATTTTCATCATTCGCTGTGATAGTTTTCGGCATGGCGGTTGGCATCAAATGCGGGAGTCGAAAAGATGACTATGTATAAGGTTGATTTCAAGTCTATTGCCTGGGAAACACCGGCTCAAGGTGTCCGTTTCAAGGCTCACAAAGATGAAGGAAAGCAACTCCGATTCGTGGAGTTCTATCGGGAGTTCGTCGAGGTGGATTGGTGTCAGCGAGGGCACATTGGATATGTTCTGGAGGGGGAACTTGAAATCGACTTCAGCGGACAACTGATCTCATTCAGCAAGGGCGATGGGGTCTTCATTCCGGCGGGCGAACTCCATCAACACAAGGCAAGGGCCATCACGGACGTTGCAAAAGTGATTCTGGTGGAAGAGCCTTAATGGTGTCCGGAGACCTAAAAACTCCCGGGAACAATGTTTGATTAAGGTTGAAGAGGACCGCCTCATTTCACCGCATCGTCCCATTGCCGACAAGTCACTTTGCAGTGGCGCACAACCCCTGGGTCCTTGCCTGCCGGTTGCCGAATGGACAAAAACAAAATTTCCGACAACAGCCATAATTACCCATCCTGTTTCATTCCATTTCCGCGCAAAGTCAGGTAAAATCCATATATCTGAAAACTATCTCGGACAAGCCTCTCGACCATTCCTATACCGAGAGTGCCGCTAAATCGGATTGTCCGAGAGAAATACATAGATTCTCGGGAAAGTGAAATGGCTGAACAAGAGACTCAAGGCTTACGCTCCATTCTCAAAGACATGGTGATTGCGAGGACATCGTTAGTCTATCTCCTGACAGATGAGGACCGGCGCGTCGAAGCAGAGGTCAAGACGCTCGCGTCAGCGTTCAAACCGCCTTTCAGGGTCTACGTCTGGACATGCACGACAGGCGTGACTCTTGGGGACGAGGCCGTGCTGCCGAATCCTTCCATCATGGCGGCTCTTGACTGGTTCATGGACATTCAGGAAACCGCTTTTTTGATTGTCAACGACGTACACGTGTTTCTCAAAGATAATCCACCGGTCATTCGCAAGTTCAAGGACGCTGCGAAGAGGATCGACCAGGGATACAAGACCATCTTTCTCATGGCACCTGTGCTGGAAATTCCCATAGAAATAAACAGTGAAGTGGTGCTGGTCGATGTCCCGCTGCCAAGGGTCGAAGATATCGACCGACTGCTGGACCAGGTAATCGCCAAGGAGAGGCACGCGGACGGTCTTAAGGAATCTTTAAACGAAGACGTCAAGGACCTATTCCTCAAGGCCGGAGCGGGGCTCACGAGCCAACAGGTAGTTCAGGCATTCCGCAAAGTGCTTGCCGGCAAGAAGGCGATCACAGAGCGCGAGTTGGAGATGCTCTTCGAGGAAAAAAAGCAGATAGTCCGCAAAAGTGGACTCTTGGAGCTTGTCCCGCAGAATATGGCCTTCGAGGACCTGGGAGGGTTCGGCACTCTCAAGAAATGGCTCAAAATGAGACAGGACATCTTCTCCAAGAGGGCACGGGATTACGGGTTAAGCTTGCCCAAGGGCGTCCTGCTTATGGGGATCAGCGGCTGCGGCAAGAGCCTTGCAGTTAAAGCCATCGCGGCCTTCTGGCAAATGCCTCTCTTGCGTCTCGACATGGGCCGGGTGTACGACGGGACACACGGAACGCCCGAAGAGTGTCTCCGAAAGGTAATCAAAACCTGCGAAGCGACCGCGCCTTGCGTGCTTTGGATAGACGAAATAGAGGCCGGGATCGCCAATGCCGGGCAGAAGACTCTAGGTGGCTCCGCGTCAAGAGTTCTCGCAAGTTTTCTGACCTGGATGCAGGAAAAAACCGCGCCGGTCTTCATAGGCGCGACTGCAAACAACATTGAATTGCTTCCACCGGAAATACTCCGAAAAGGCCGCTTTGATGAACTCTTCTACGTGGAGTTGCCTCAAGAAGATGAGAGGGCGGAGATAATCCGAATCCATTTGGCGAAAAGAAATGTTCCCCTGAACAAGTTCACATACCCGGACTTGGTCAAAGTCTCCGAGGGGTTCAACGGCGCGGAGATCGAGCAAGGCGTGCTAGGCGCGCTCTTCCGAGCGTTCAGCGAACACCGTGAGATCGAGCAAAACGACCTTTTCATAGCCCTGGAAAGCATTGTCCCGCTTTCCACCACCATGAAAGAACAGATCAAATTGCTGGAGAGATGGGCATTCAATCGCGCCTTAAAAGCCGGTGGGAATTAATGGCTCATACCCATGCGCTTTCGTACAAGGGAACATGGCGGGCGCGGAGGCCCGCCGCCACCGCATTATGGTAGCGGCCAGAGCCTGCCCCGGACCGCGATCCGGGGTCCCTGCCGGCCATTGCTAATGTCACTTCTTTGATCGCGCATTCTTATGAAAACGCCTCGAAGGCAACCGGCAAGATGCCGGCGCTACAGGCGTTTTCACAATTCGTTGCGGCGCTCGCCGCCATGGAAGTTGGTATAGGTCTCACAGCCTCCCGGCTTTACGTCTTTCTTCCAGCAAACCCACTGCCATCTTGGTGGCCTCTCCGGTGTAGACCTTGCATCGCTCCTTGATGTTATCTTCTTTGAATTTTTTTTGCCCTTCGTCAGTGCCCAGGTCCACGCCGGTCAGGTCCCTGCAATTTGTCGAGCCGAATGTGCCCTCAAAATTCTTCATCAACTTTTGGGAAGCGGTATAACTTTCCATAACCGACTGGTCCGGCGCGGTTCTCCCTGTAAACAGACCGAGCGCCATGATTCCGCCGCTTACTGCCCCACACATGCCGCAACTCCTTGAAATGCCACCGCAGAAACCGGTAGCGATCTTGGGTATCAACTCGGATTGGATGCCATAAGCCTCGCACACGGCGAGCAGCACGCTCTCGGCTCAATACATACCCGAGTCAAACAGTTCCAGACTCCGTTGCGATGTCTTGTCTATCATGTTCCACCTCCGCTGCGATTAGGGTGTTTACGAGTGACGGAATTGTTCACTTTACAAAGAATGCCCCGCTTCCGTGGAGATCATCACGCTGGTCACAGGATGTCCGCTCTTGTTCTCATCCCCTGGCTCCTGTACGGCGCGACCGGTGGTCGCCCTAATGCGGGCGCACGCCATGCGCGCCGTACAGGATCAGGAGATGCAGGTCCGGACGATGACAGGCTAAGCAGTCTCTTCTCTGCCAAGTGCATAATTCCGACGAGTCATTACCGGGGCTCACTTTTGTTACAAATCAGGATTTTTCGCCCGTCCTTGAAGATGACTTGCATCTTCTCCGCGCCGACCAGGTCAAGGACCCTTCCTATTCCGAAGACCGGATGCTCGATGAATTCAGCTTGTTTGTAGGAACCTGACACCTTGTAAGGCCGAGGTTCATAGTCCGGGGGCATGTCCTTCATGAACGTAGACCACTCACTCTGAGCCTTGGCTGCGACTCTGTCGACCGATTTGCGACCCTTCTCCGCGGGCGCTATTTTAAGGTGGCGTTTTTCCGGTTCGTCTTTTGTCCCAAATTTTGGCGGATAATACTTGTGGTCCCCTCCGCAGGTGAGGCACTGAACCCTTTGTACCCTGTTCCCGATAACTGCTACAACCCGGTGGTTGAGATTCATTCGGCAGCGTGTGCACCACGCTTCCACATCATCCCCGGGGCCGAGCGAAACACTAGCCATGCAACCTCCAAAAGCTTGTGCTCCAGCAGCGACCCCAAAACTCCATGCAGGGTGCCACGAGAATGGCCGTACCGGCCGCTCATCGCAGACCTCCAATGTTTTGCGTGCGCCGCTGGCGTGACCCACTAAAGTACTTAAGCAGCGGAAGATGTCAAGACCGTCGGGACAGGCGGGCGCAAGCGTTCAGGTACGCGGGACAATCCTCCCTGCCCCCTGTCTCGTCCTTTGCTTACCCCTGCGGCTGAAAGCCAACAGGGAGGGCTATTCCGCGGACCATCTTTTTACCGGGCCTGTGGCTACAAGGTACAAGAGCACACTCTCTTCATTGAGGCCCAGCAAGCCGGAAGCCTCGGCGTCGTAAAATGCGCCGATGCCGCAACAGCCCATTTTCATTGAAGTAGCAGCGAGATAGATCCTTTGTCCGAGCCGGCCCGCGGCGAGCATGGCGTGCCGGTACCCTCTCGGCCCCGCTGTCCTTTCGAGAAGCGCCAGGTTGCTCATGAAGAGGAAATGCAATGAACAATTGGCCAGCCACGCCTGTCCCAGGCACGCACTTGCCATTTGGTCCATTAAAAAACCTGAAGCCACGAGGCTTATAGTCTCACCTTTCGTGTCCAGGATGTAAAATCCGGGTTCCATCCCTTGCACGTTTCCCGCCAGGAAGCCGACGCATATTGAGTCTTGCCCGGGGGAAAGAACGCCCCCCGAAGACAAGGGATCCGCACACAGAATGCGGAGGAAGTTCCCCAGGTGTTCCGACGGCAATTGGCTCCTCACAAAATTTCGCATGGATCTGCGCTTGAAAACAGCTTCCGCGTAGCTCATTACTTCCGGGGGTCGTTGAGGAATTTCTATTTTCTCCCATTTGTTCAGCCTTACTCCGAGGCTGTTCCACATATTTTGAGCATCCACCGCGGGCTTGACTATTCGGCATGACAGGGAATGAAGGCGGTGTATGACCGGATAATCTGCCTCTCGTGTCGATACCCAGCTTTGGCCGGCCAGATCGTCCGAGGCGTCCTGGCATGTCCGGCTCTCCATTCCTTCAGACGCCTCTCCGCTTTCTACCAAGCCGATCGCCAGGCAAGCCTCGCGCGTTGAATCAACTCTCAGAATATCGGCCAACTCGCTGTCGTCAAAATCGTAAATCAGCCTGAAAGGAAGGTGCTCCGCGTTCGCAGCCAAGCACAGGTTTTCCGCCAGGTGTCCCGTGTCGAGCAGATTGTAACGATATCCGCGGTCCCTATATTTCCAGGAACTCCGAAAAAATATGGAAGTGAGGAAGAAGACCAGGACGGGCCGTGTTCCTTCTTCCAGGGGCACGGCGAGTGATAGCTGAGGGCTGATATCTCCCGAGCGAATCATAGTAAGCCCGCGGTCTTTCACATTTTGATGGTACAGCCCTTGGTCCAGGCCCGCTACGTTGATTGCAGCCACATAGAGTTCGAAAGGGTAGAGCGCCCCTGCCGACGCCACGTTCCGATAATAAAAATCCGCGCCCGCGTGCCGGGTTTTGGCTGTCAGCGAGTGTGTCAGGAGAAGCACGCGTGAAAGGCTTTCGAGGTCTAGATCAAAATCGGCGGGGTCCGTAATCGTTCCGAGAACCGCGGAAAGATTGCCCGCAGGCCAGGCTGTGACCTCGGGAAGGCTTATGGTTCCTAGCCCCGGGTACGTCTTGAAGACGCCCGGCTGGTTGCCCCAGTCCAACCGGCCCCCGCCCATGTCGTGGCGAGTGTAGCTTGTGAACTCGTGATATTCCCGCGCGGATTCAACCATGTTTCTTTTCTTGAACTGACGTTTTGCGCGGAGTTCAGGAAATCATCCGCCCCACGGCATGTTGGCGTAAACTGTCGAGAGCTTGTCTCTGTATTCTCGGAAGAACCTCTCATGCTCCTTTTCCCAGTCAGCGAGCATTCTTAACGCCTGGGCCGCCTTGCCATCGGTCTGCGAAGCCATCCTAGCGTAGTATTCGCTCAGGTCTTTCTCTATGAGCCATGCAGTGCTGAAGACCGTGACATCGGGAATCATGGAACCTTCGATGCACTGGTCAAGGAATTCCGAGTGAGCGCGTTCGTCGAAGTAGTTTGAAGGCTCTAAAATTATGTCTCGGACCTGTTGCAAGTCTATTTCGCGATCTTCTTTGAGATCTTTCAGTATCCTGTCTATGAAATCGATATGCTTTTTCTCTTCCGCGATCAATTTCTTGAACGCGGTGATTGCCGCGCCGACGCCCAAACGCTCCAGCGAAGCCTCAAAAAAGCTCAACCCGGTCTTTTCCTGGTTCAGGGCATACTCAAAGATCTTTATTACTTTCCGATTCACAGGCCGGCACCTCCTCCCGTGGCGTTGCTCATAGAATGCTTTGACTGAACAATTCCGTCAAATCGTTTGTGCGCACTTCAGCACTTACCCGGAACGCACCCAACCTGTCCCACCTGCGTGGATAAGCGCTTCCGTCGTTTCTCGAGAATCAGCAACAGGGCGGGCAGGGTCGTCAAAGTCAAGGTGACGGCCGAGCCCATGCCTATGACCATGGCCCATCCCAGAAATTCGAGCGAATAATGCTTGGATGCGAGCATGGCGACGAAGCCCAGGACATTGGTCAGCGAGGTAAAGATGATCGGTCGCGTCACGCGGTCCATTGTCGCCGAGACCGATGCGTTTACCTCCTGAAGAGCGCCCATGACAACGTGAACGCCATTGTCCATTCCCAAGCCAAAAATCAACGGCGCTACCCCCACGATGGAGAAAGGTAGGCCGAGACCTAAAAACCCCATGACCCCGAGGGTTATTGCGAACGCGCCCACCATCGGTATTAAGCTCAGAAAGACTCCAAGGGGGTGGCCGAACAGAGCAAAGAAAAAGACAATGACAGCGATCATCACGTAGAGACCCAGAGTAACCAATTCCGATATAAGGGTAGAGAGGACTTCCTGCATAATCTGACGTGGTCCGGAAATCTGGACCTTGACCGGCAAAACCTTCATTGCATCGAGAATCTTGTCATCGGCCTTACGAAGTTCAGCTATGTCCGTCATTCTGTCCGAATACCTGATCTGGGTCAAAAATCGGTACTTGCCGTTTATCCGCGCCAGGTACCAGCCGCGCTCTACCTCTGCGAGGGCGCCTTGGTCCACTTCTGCCCCGTTCTCGATGGATTGCAGGATCTTTCCCGTCTCGTTAAAAGAATTGCCGATGGTTTCAACGGAGCTGGCCGAGAGGGTGGAGTCCTTCACCTTTTCTCTGAAACGCTCTGCCAATTCAGGCCACGACGCCACAACGTCTGAAAGGCCCTTGATGTTATCTGCTCTAACGGAGTCCGGCGACAACAGATAGGAAATCGAGTCAAAGGAGGCTATCGAGTCATCTCTTTCCATGAGGTGGGCTAGAATGCCGTCGAGTTGCCGCTGAACGTGCAGTCCTTGCTGCACGTCATCCACCTCGAAAGAAAGCAGTGTGGGTTGAGAGAAATTGGACTGGAACTTCTTCGAAATTCTTTCCGACGAGGCCATTGAACTCATATCTCGTGCGAGAAAGACTTTGAACAGGTCTTTCTCATGCGAAACACGGGATGCAGAGAACAGACATACCAGGATGACAACCGCGGATACCGTGACAATCCTGGCAGGATGTTTCTCGTAAAGTCTTGAGAAGATTTTGAATGAGACTCGCATTCGAGGAACATAGTCCCTCTTTCTCTCGGACGTAAACTGCACCAATGCCGGAAAAAGAAAAAGCGTGGAAAGCAGGGTTAGAAACAGGCCTGTCGCTCCCACGTACCCGAACTGATTCATGGCCGGCTGCTTTGAGAGACACAGGCACAAGAACGCCAGAATTCCTACGAGGGCCCCCAACATTACCGGAGGCCCCGTATGCTGATAGACCTTAGCGACCGCTTCAATGGGCGATGTCCCTTGATCTATCTCTTGCCTCAGACTCCCCCACAAATGCACTCCGTAATCCGTTCCTAGGCCGAAGAGCACCCCACTGGCCCCCATGACCACCGGGTTAACGTCGCTATAGCTCAACCAGATCAAGCCGTAGTTCGGCCCGACTCCCGCGGCTATTGGTATCATGAACAGGAGCCCCGACCAGAGGCTTCGATAAACAACGATGAGAAGCGCCAACACCATGCTGAAGGAAAAACAAAGGATCGTCATGGTCTCGCGATCGAAGATTATGTCTGACTCATAGTGGAAAGCCGTCTTCCCTGTAATGTACCAACGGAGATCCTTTGATTTCTCCCTTAGGGTGGGCATGGTTTGAAGCACCGAAGTGATTTTTTCGGGAATGACTTCGTGCAACCGCCCGATGAGCGCTTTTCCGCGCGCAACATCAGTGCTTGGAAAGGACGGTGTGATTTGAATCAGATAAAGGGTGCTGTCGGGGCTGGCAATCAGGAGATAGAGATCTCCAAAGCTTACCGATCCAACCCTCTTTCTCATGGACTCGGAAACAAACTGCCCCAATTCCAGAGGATCTTCCAGCAGCCTTTTCTGCATATAGGGACTCGCAGCGAGCACTAGCCGATTAGTCGTCCTCCTGAACGCGTCGCTCATCCCTTCCGGGGTGAAGATCCTTTGAATTTCCTGACGCTCTCTTTGATTCATCCCAAGCAAGAAATGCTTGAAAAGCAAGGCCACCTGCTCTGAATCATCGGGATCGAGAAAGCGGTAGCGCACTCTGCGAATGTCAGGGAGCTTCTCAACCGTTTCCGCCAATTCCTTTATGAACGGAAGGCGCTCTTCTCCCGGCGGTTCCGGGAATTCCACCACGAGGATAAGTGAGTCCTGTTCGCCGAACTTTTCATAGTTCTCCGCTGCAAGCCTGATCAGGCGGTTTGTTTCGCCAATGCCCGCCAATGGGTCGCTGCTCATAGTTATCCAAGGCATTGTGGCGAAACCTGCAACGCTCAGCACAAGAAAGAATGCCATTACCAGTCGAGGATGGTTCGTAGAAATCCGGCAAATTAGTAGCAATATTCTGACTATCAATTGCATATGGCAGGTCTCCCCGCGGCCAGGTCTGGCGAAATTCAAGGATATCAATCTGTCGGCGCAATCCAGAGAGTAATAGCATTATATGTACTGACAAACAACCGACACGTTCCGCATGATCGGACGTGGAGCCGTCAGGCCAATAACCAAGCTAAGAACGCCCCTCAATGCCCGGAAAGAACCGATAATGGCCATTGCGGAAAACATCCTCCCCATGCTAGGAAGTGATGACTGAGAACACGTCGGCGTGTGAGTCGAAAAGGAAACAATCGAGGTCTCTGCCAATTCGCCTTCATGGATAAGAACGGCGGGCTCCGCGTCCGACGGGGCACCACCGAAACTTGGTAGCGCCCGGCGTCCCTGGCGGTCTCTAATAGTTTTTCCCGTTTGAGCGCGAATTGTGTTACGGCCTCAGCCCCCGCCGCAAGGGTGGGAACAGAACGCATACCGAGTGTTGCGGCGCGTGTGGCGCCCGAACTTCTCAGAATATAGGTTGCCGAGGCGCCAAAGGGTAATGGAAGAAACGGAAACAAGGGAATCAGAAGTGAACGGTGAAGAAGGACGGATGTCCTTTCTCGACCACCTTGGGGAACTCCGAGTTCGTCTCGTTCGGGCGGCTATTGCCATAGCTATCGGCTTCGGCGTGTGCATTTACTTTGGGGAAAGGCTGTTTAGTCTGCTCGCGGCTCCGATCATGAAACTTCTCCCCAAAGATGCCTCGCTGGTGTTCACGGCACTTACGGACCCGTTTTTCGTGTACCTCAAGGTCGCATTTATTGCAGGGCTGTTTCTCGCGCTCCCGTTCGTCTTGTACCAGATATGGCTGTTCGTCAGGCCGGGACTTCACACGCACGAACGCAAGCTGGCCGCGCCGTTCATTATGGTTGCCACGTTGCTCTTTTACTTGGGTGGGATGTTTGCCTACTTTCTGGTTTTTCCCGCCGCGTTCAAATTTTTCTTAAGCTACACCACCCCTGAATTGAAGCCCATGCTTGCGATCAAGGAGTTCGTCTCCCTGGTGATGCTGCTCATGCTGGCCTTTGGGGCTATTTTCGAGACGCCCATAATAATTCTGTTTCTGGGACTTCTAGGCATATTCAGCAGCGACACATTGAAGAAAGGCCGAAGGTATTTTATTGTCATTGCCTTTGTAATAGCCGCCGTACTGACCCCGACCCCGGACGTGCTCAATCAGACGCTCATGGCAGTGCCTCTCATGCTGTTTTACGAGGTCGGAATCCATTTGCTGGCCATATTTGAAAGGAAGAGGAAAAGAAGGGAAGAAGAGGAGGAGGAGGAAGACACACCTTCCGCATCAGCGGATTGATACCTTGACAAGAGGGAGCTTTTTCTCGGACAATTCTTACCAGTGTCGGGGACCGGCGTTCCGAACTGACGGAGCCTTAGGCAACCCCGCGCCAAGGCGCTTACAGTGTCGCGATGACTTCTACAGGGCTCGTTCTGCTGTTCTTGTCGAGTCCTTGTTTTTTTGGAGAACGTTTGAAAAAGACGAAATTAGGAGATCTGACTTGATTAGGGCCAGCCTTGACAACCGCGGAGTATACATTAATTCCTCCCCGGGAAGCGAACGGGTGTCGCGATTTTTTACTCTGTTGAAGGCGCTTGTAATACGAGACGTCACGAGCAGGTATCGTCGCTCGTCTCTCGGCATGTGGTGGGCTTTTCTGCAGCCCGTGATTCTCATGTTGCTTTTCAACATGTTGCGGGGATTCGTAAACATTCCCAGCGACGGATTGCCCTATATTCTCTTCAGTTACGCAGGGTTGGTTCCCTGGACATTTTTCAGCAACGCGGTAGCAGCTTGCGGACCCAGCATTACAGCCAACGCCGAAGTGATAAAGAAAATTGCTCTGCCCAGGGAGGTCTTCCCGCTGGCAGCAGTGTCCGCGACGCTGTTTGATTTCGCCATGTCCGGGATAGTCCTGGTCGGGATGATGATCTGGTTCAAGGTCCATGTGAGCCTGGCGCTTCTGTGGCTGCCGGTGCTGATAATTCTGATGACAGGGGTAGCCTTTTCCGTGGGCATACTGCTGGCCGGACTGGGCACCTTCAGGAAAGACTTTATTTTTGCGACCCCGTTTCTTACGCAAGCGTGGCTGTTTGCGACACCAGTGATATATCCGTTGAGTTCCGTCCCGGAAGCGGCTCGATCAGTGTACATGCTCAATCCTATGGTCGGAGTCATAGAGGGGTTCCGCAACGTGCTCTTGAAGGCCACGGCCCCTCCTGCGGACGCGCTCGGCTGGTCCGTTATCATGACGGCGGTCATGCTGGCAATTTCGTGGCCGGTCTTTCGCAAGCTTTCCGGTTATTTTGCAGACGTGCTGTGAGGAATTGATGTCCGACGACGTGACCATACGCATTGAAGGGCTTTGGAAACGATACGGCCTTCCTCTGCCCGCTTTCATACACAAAGGATTGAACTATATAAGAAAGCGGAAGAACTCCGACAACGACGGCGGCCCCTGGGCGCTCAGGGACGTGAGCCTCGAAGTCCGCAGAGGGGAGACGGTCGGGATCGTGGGCAGGAACGGCGCTGGAAAGAGCACCCTCCTCAAAGTCCTTGCCGGAGTGACCGGCCCCACCAGGGGGCGTGTGGAGATTCGCGGCCGGATCTTCCCCATGATAGAACTCAATGCCGGATTGCACATGGAGCTTACCGGCCGTGAGAACGTTCGACTTCTGGGCGCCGTGATGGGACTTCCTCATCGCGAAATAGAGTCAAAGCTGCCTGAGATCGAAGATTTTACGGAACTCGGAGAATGGTTTGACCGTCCGGTACGAATGTATTCCAGCGGCATGCTGGGCCGGCTCGGATTCGGGGTGGCGGTCAATATAGAAAGCGACGTGGTCCTCATTGACGAGACATTCGCAGTGGGAGACCTGAAATTCCAGAACAAGAGCCTGGCCCGAGTCAAAGAAATGAGAGAGAGCGGCGCCACGGTGCTTCTCGTGAGCCACAGCCTTGAGACCCTCCAATTTGTCGCTCGGCGAGGAATCTTGCTCGAACAAGGCGTATTGTTGGCCAGCGGTTCCGCGCTTGAAGCCATCAACGAATACGAGAAGCTTGTTTTCCGATCCGAACAGAAGCGTCTGGAACATCGGGTTCGCAACAGGATATCGTCGGAGGATGTCAACATCTATTCCGCTAGGGTGTACGGCAAAGATGGGCAATCGCTGACCGAGGTGCCGGCCGGCGAGCCCTTTGGCATCGAAGTCGATCTTCGCTTGAACCGGCCTTTGGAGCGCCCCATGTTTTCCATGGGAATTTTGAACGCGGCCGGAATCCTGTGCAAGTGGAATATCTCCGAAGAGGACGGTCTTTCTTCTGAGGGCCGTAGCGATCATTACCTGTTGACAGTTTGGTATCCGGAGAACCATTTGTCCACCGGGGCCTATGAAGCGCACTTTGCGGCCAGAGAAGCAGCCTCTTTTGAGACCCTCGAACGGATTGCCGGAATAGTGAGCTTCGCAGTTATAGGGTCAAGTCGCTCGCGAGGCATTGTCGCAGGCCCTTGCCGATGGGAACTCGTGCCGCATAAAGATGCGGAATCGCGGCCGGGAGATCGGGTAGAACGCTCGAACCAAGGAATGGGATCATGACCGACTCGGTTCAGGATTCGTGGAGCCGCCTGATGAGCTGGCGCAGCGAGTGCTGGCAGCGGTTTGGCAATGTCCTGGATTTCCCGATTCGTTCGCCTCACGAGGAGCTTCCCGGCCTGCTGGCCGCGCAAAAGCGCGTTCTCGATGTGGGCGCAGGGGCCCACATGCCGTTCAGGGGGGCTGTCTTGCGGGCTGCCGCGGTCTATTATTCACTCGACACGGACCCGGAAGGTGAATTTGATTTTCGCTCTTTCGGCGAGATATCCGAGGATCTCTCCTTTGACCTTGTCATCGCCAACCAGGTCCTGGAGCACATGTCGGTTGATGAAGCTTTTGCGGTTGTGCGTTCTTCGTACGAGCATCTTGGCGACGGGGCCAGTCTCCTGGCCACCGTCCCAAACGCGGCGCATCCCGTGCGGCAGAGGGATTGCACGCACATCACCCCCTGGCCTGCGAACGATCTGTACAGCCTCATGCGCAGCGCAGGCTTTGAACTGGTTTCCATGACCAGATACAACAAGTTTCCCCTCACAAAGAATCCCCTGCGGCGCTGGGTAGTGCAAACGGTCTGCAAGGAGTTCCGGGTGGACTGGTGTGACAGCATAATGGCTATCGGGCGCAAGAGATCTTGAAATGGCTCCATCCCAGTGCAAACCGACCAAAACGCGAGTGCCGTTGGAAATCCCTCTGGATGGGCTTGTGTACCGCATTGAGCAGGCGCGGGACATTGACCTTCCACCGGAAGCGCCTCGCCTTGTTGTAGTGTCACACGTGCGGAATTCGACTGCAAAAGAACTGCTTCGAGTATGCCTGGCCGCGATCCGCCGTTTCACGCCCGAGCCCTACGAATTGTGGGTTGTGGACAATAACTCGCCCATGGAAAACCTCGACGGCCTCCTGCTACTGGACGGCGTCAATGTGGCGTTGAACCGGACAGAGCCACTGCCGCCGGAAGGCAGACACCTCGAAGGCAGCGAAGCTGCGTCCGCCAGCCAGCTAAACTGGGGCAGTTATGCAAACGCTGTGGGACTGGAGCTGGCGGCTCGTCTCATAAACCCGCGTTCGCGTTATTTTATGTCTCTGCACATGGACGCCCTGCCCTGCCGGGCAGGATGGCTCTCCTTCCTGCAATCAAGGCTTTCAAACGGAATTGCCGCGGCAGGTGTCCGTATGGACACGACCCGTACGCCGGAAGGGGTCCTGCATGTGTTGGGTTACATGGTTGACTTTCAACTGTTCCAGAGGCTCAATCTTAGCTTCTTTCCGGAATTGCCACGGCTCGACGTCGGCGACGATGTGACAATTAAGCTGAGAGACGCGGGCTACAGGGTGTTCGCATGCCCCAACACCTTCTGGGAGCCTGAACTGATATCGGAAATACCTCAATCTTCTCCCCTGAGAGAACTTCCTGTGGACCGCTCGTTCGACGACGGAGGAAACGTGATATTCCTGCATTTGGGCCGCGGACTCAGGAGGTCATCAGGCGAGCATCGCAAAGGAATCACAGCCGAGGCCTGGATCGATTTTGTGGACAATTATTTGTTGTCCTAGACCGACTAAGCTGCAAAATTGGTCCCGCCCGCCCTGTTAATTGATTGCTATGAGAGAACAACCCCACTCCGATATTGCCCTGGCACAGGCCCGGAACCTGTCTTACTCGCTGCGACGGCACTATGTGGACGATTTCCACATACGACATGTGGCAGCTCTGGGAGCCGGTTCACTCGTGCTCGATCTCGGCGGCAACAGGGTCGGGAAAAGAGGGCTGTTCGACATAGAGAAATATAACTTGAACGTGGTCTATGCCAATCTCTCCACCGCGAAACAGCCTCATGTGCAAGCTGAAGCGGCTTGGTTACCCCTGCGTGAGGAGAGCTTCGACGCGGTGGTTTGTTCGGAGTTGTTGGAGCACGTGCCGGACCCGCTCGCAGTCCTGGGAGAAGCGCACCGTGTCCTGCGCGGCCGCGGGACCTTACTGGTTTGCGTACCGTTCCTGGCCCGTATCCACGGCGATCCCTACGATTTCGGGCGGTACACGGACTATTATTGGTCGGAGAAACTACGGGCTGTAGGATTCACCGATATTGCCATCGAGCATCAGGGGAGCTTCTGGAGCGTGCTGGTGGACATGGCGCGCGACCTGGCGTATCTTAATGAAAACAGTTCCCTATTAGGGCGAGAATGGGTGAGGCGGCTGATCTCACGCGCCCTGGGCAAGGCAAAACAAAAAGCTGTAGAGTGGGATCGTTCGCCCGATTCATGCAAGGTCTCGGTCCCGGAAGGCTATTCCACTGGATTCGGCATCAGGGCGATAAAAGAATGAGCAGACCGAAAGTATTTCTTACCGGCGGAGACGGAATAGGTTGGGCCGTGGATGAAGACCTGAGGCTCACCAAGGAGGCCGTCGAAGACTTTGTGGACCTCGTAGCCCTGGTTGAATGCGAGGTGGTCCACTCCATGTGGTGGTGGGACCTGCTGCCGATACCTCCTGAAAGTCTGAGCGGCAAACGCGTTCTCTGCCATGTGCCTGGTGAACCTTTCCGGTACTTCACTGTGCCGGAACATCGTCAAGCGATCAGGCTGGTGGGCCGTTGGATTACTCGAACTCGGCAGGCGGCCCTTCAATTGAAAGGCTTGGGCCTTGAAAGCGACATCATTCCTTATCTCGTCGATACCGCTACGTTCAGGCCTCTGCCCAAGGACGACCGTGAAACTACGGCCTTTCGGAATCGTTGGAATTTACCCTCAAATGCATATCTGATCGGCAGTTTTCAGCGGGACACGGAAGGATCGGACCTGCAAAGTCCCAAGTTGGTCAAGGGGCCTGATGTCCTGCTGGAGATAATCCTGGGCCTCAAACGACGCGGCCTCAACGTTCACGTGGTGCTTGCGGGGCCTCGACGGCATTGGTTGATTCGTAGATTTCAGGCTGAGCACATTCCCTTCACGTACATAGGCCGGATGATTGAAGGGGATGACCTCGATATCAATTCTCTGTCGAGACCTACCCTGAACATCCTCTATAATCTCATCGACCTGTGCATTGTCTCGAGCCGTTCCGAAGGCGGGCCTCACGCCATCCTCGAAGCAGCGGCATCCCAGTGCAAAATAGTGAGCACGCCGGTTGGAATGGCCCCGGAGGTGCTCGATCCGGGATGCATCTTCACTTGTCCCGCGGACGCGTCAACGATAATCGAGAACGACATCGCCCAGGACACCCTCGGACAGTTTGTCCGTACACATTATGAGCGGGTTCATGAACGTCATCGTCCTGAAAACGCGGCGCCGCTCTTTCGCAGCCTCTATGATAAGCTGGCGTCAGTGCCTGTGTTCACGGGTCTGAAGCCCGTTCGCGGTCAGAGTGGGAAGTCTGCCGAGGAGGCCATTGTGGACAAAAACAGCCGTGCCCTGGAGCCTGACAAGCTTACTGTAGGCCTTTGGCACACTTTCTTTAAACCACCGTACGGCGGGGGCAACCAGTTCATGATGGCATTGCGCAAAGGCCTTTCCAAGCGGCGTGTGGACGTGCGGGAAAATGAGCTGACAAAGGGAATAGACGCTTACGTGCTCAATTCCATTCATTTTGACGTGGATCGTTTTCTGGACTTCAGCCGCAAGCACAGACTGAATGTAGTGCATCGTATAGACGGACCAATTCATTTGATCCGCGGGTACGACATAGAGAAGGATGAACTTTGCTATCGACTGAACGCGCAGTTTGCCTCGGCTACTGTCCTGCAATCCGCCTGGACCTATCAACGGATCGTTGAAATGGGATACAGTCCCGTGGAGCCGGTGATCATTCACAATGCAGTGGATTCGGACATATTCAATTCAAAAGGCCGCGCGCGCTTTGATCCGGACCGCAAGGTAAAACTCATTTCGACTAGTTGGTCCAACAATCCCCGCAAAGGTGGGCCTACGTACAAGTGGATAGAAGACCATCTCGACTGGGATCGCTTCGAGTATACCTTCGTCGGTAACGCGTCGGAGAAATTCGAGCGCGTCCGACATATTCCACCGGTGTCGTCGGAAGAGTTGGCCGTCCTGCTGCGAGAGCACGACATTTATATAACAGCGAGCCGCAATGACCCGTGCTCCAACGCGGTGATCGAGGCCCTGGCCTGCGGACTGCCCGTACTGTACCTCAATGACGGCGGTCACCCCGAACTGGTGGGAGCCGGTGGGCTGCCCTTCGAACACGAGGAAGAAATCCTGCCTCAATTGGAAAAGCTTGTAGACAATTACGAGTCCTTCCAGCGCTTGATAACCGTTTCATCTTTGGAACAGGTGGCCGAAAAATACCTGTCCATCATCAGGGAAATCGTCCGGTGAGCACCCATACGAACAGGGAATTTGCTCCTCATCTCGTTCTTTTTTTTACTCGCGGGGTGTCTCTGGGAACCTGGGCTACGGTCGGCATGCTCGCCAGAGAAGTGGCTCTGTACCTACATCTTGTGGAGCATGGCTTCGAAGTAAGCTTCGTGACATATGGGGACGGCTCCGACCTCGACTATGCCGACGAACTCGGAGGGATTCGAATACTGTGTAATGAATCCGGCATGGCGCTGGAGGATTACGAGAGGTCCTTGTTTTCATTGCACGAAGATGCGCTGTCTGGTTGCCACATCATTAAAACCAATCAGACGTACGGGGCCGAGTTGGCCTTGGAAGCTGCCCGGGCTTTTCGGAAGCGGTTCGTGGCAAGATGCGGATACATGTGGTCGCAAAACGCGGCACGAGAACACGGACCGATTTCCCCCGAGGCTTCGGAAGCGCGGCGAGTGGAGGAAAAGGTATTTCGCGCCGCGGACAGGGTAATTGTGACAACGCCTGCCATGCTGCAGGAGCTTGTGGAACGCATCGCGGACGTGGCGCCAAAGGTCACGGTCATCCCCAATTATGTGGACACTAAGTTGTTCCGGCCGGACCGGTCGGCGAAAGACCCGAGGACCGGCATATTTATCGGCCGCATCGCGCCTGAAAAGAATCTTGCCGCCCTACTGGAAGCCATCCGCCCCCTCGATGTGGATCTTATCCTCATTGGCGAAGGGAAGCTTCGCCCTGAGCTTCGTCAGCATTTTGCCGACTTGGATGGCAGAGTTCGCTGGGAAGGCAATGTGTCCAATTCCCGGCTTCCTGAATATTTGAATCAGGCGGGTTTCTTTTTGCTCCCATCCCTGTACGAAGGGCACCCCAAAGTGTTGATCGAAGCCATGGCTTGCGGAATGCCGGTAATCGGAGCTGATTCACCGGGGATAAGGGAATTGATTAATCATGGAAACACGGGCTGGTTGTGCGGGACCGACCCTGTAGCCATACGTGGGGCCATCGAGCGGATAATGTCGAGCCCAAGTTTGGCGGCTCATTTGGCAAGTAAAGCTCGACAATACGCCGTGGAGAACTTCTCGCTGGAAAAGATAGGAGAGATGGAACTGACCCTCCTCAAGAAGGTCATCGCTCCATGATGCCCGGAATTCTGCGTCGATGGGGCGCGGCCCTGGCCCGTCGGTTTTTCACCAAACTGCCCGAGGTTGAGATCCGGAGTTTGTTGGTTCAGGCTGCTAAAGACCGGTCCGAATCCTTGACTCCCAAGGAGGGTCTGAAATTCCTTTTGGAACTGGACGCGTCACTTTACCCGCTGGAAGGATGGCTCGCAGTGGCTTATGGAAGGGGGACTCACACCAAGCATCGCCACACCCGTTATCATGATTTCTTTGTTAATCGGATAGGAAAAGGGGAAAGAGTGCTGGATGTGGGTTGTGGCATCGGCGCTCTGGCATTTGATGTTGCCGAGAAGGCCGGCGCCGAGGTAGTCGGTGTGGACCTGAGCAGCGACAACATCCGGACCGCGGTTCAGAAATACTCTCACCCTGCTGTAAGCTATCTCGTGGGCGATGTTCTGCAAATTCCGCTTAAGGGGAAATTCGATGCCGTGATTCTGTCCAACGTGGTTGAACACCTGGAGGCACGCGCCAAGTTTCTGCGCGGCGCGATCCGTGAGATCAGGCCGGAGCGCGTGCTGTTGCGCGTTCCTGTTTTTGAGCGCGACTGGAGAGTGCCGCTGAAACAGGAACTCGGTATTGACTGGCGGCTGGACTCGACGCATTGCACGGAATACACCCTTGAAAGCTTTGCCGCTGAAATGGAAGAAGCCGATCTGAAGGTGACCCATCAAGAAGTCCGCTGGGGGGAAATCTGGGCTGAGGCTGTGCCAATATGATATCTGGCTCGAAGTCTCCCAAAGTAACTGTCCTCATGTCCGTTTACAACGGGCGGAAATACCTCGCCAAGGCCGTTGAGAGCATCCTCGATCAGACTTTCCGCGATTTCGAGTTTCTCATCATCAACGATGGATCGACCGAACCTGTGGAGCAGGTTATCACTTCTTACCGCGATGCCAGGATCGTTTTGGTCAATCAGGAAAACGCAGGCTTGACCCGATCGCTCAATAAAGGTCTGGCTTTGGCCAGGGGCGCGTACGTGGCCAGGATGGACTCGGACGATATAAGCCTCCCCACCCGATTGCAGGCCCAAGTAGCCGCGATGGAAGCCGATGCAAATCTGGACCTCGTTGGTTGTTTTTTCGACGTTGTGGACGAGCATGGCGATTTGATTGAGAGAAAGGAATTGATCACAGATCCAATTTACAGGCTTTGGAGGCTTCGGTTTCACAACAATTACGGGCATGGGTCGGTAATGTTGAAAAAAAAGGCCGTGATTGATGCCGGCATGTATGACGAAAACCTGCGGTATGCCCAGGACTTCGATCTCTGGTCGCGACTTTCCACAAAGTCCAATACCAAGGTAATTCCCGAAGCTCTGTATAGTTACCGGATGGTAAGCCAGGGCAGCCAGGCTTCTGTAGCAAACTATGACCTGCAATTGAGAAATGCCATACTCATCAGTAACAGGAGTCTGACGGCCTGCAATCCGGGCCTCACTGAGGCAGACTGCGAGGAGGTGCGGGCCCTGTATTGGAAGTTCCAACTGGACTCCGTTTCACCGAGGGGAATTGAGTTATTGCCGGCCACTCTGGAAGGCTTTTGCAGGCGCTTCGGGATTGAAGGCCAAGAGAAATCCGCCCTTATCAGGCAAGTTATCCGGGATACGTTGGGCGAACTTGACCAGATAGGCCTCACCATGTCCGAAGAATGGCAAAAGGCGGTCGCAGATCTGAAGAAATATGGGCAAGTGCTCTCCAACTGGTAGCTGGGTGTAACTATTCACCGAAGCGGGACGGAGGTCACTTGCCCCCGGTAACCGGGCAATTACGCCTGCATGTAACCATTCAGTTACGCGGGGCGGTTTGCCGTCCTGTGTCATTGCGAAGAGTGAAGCGACGAAGCAATCTCTGCCTTCAAACGCTGAGATTGCTTCGCTACGCTCGCAACGACCATCTTTCCCACCGCGTAAGTGAAGGGATGCGCCTCCATTCAAAATGTTATTGAATTCCACAGCATTGTGGCATATCATAATATGTTTAAGATGGGGCTGTGACACAATATCGAGGCCTCTCGAATTTGAGGGCCCGGCTGGCCGAGTTTTGAGGCCACCGGGAAAAGAGTTCGCAAATATTGGAGCAAAAACCCGGTACCGACCGCACATCTAAATTTCCGAAAGAACAATGGTTCGTGGAGGAGTGCCTATGTCATCCTTGAATTGGAGGCACAAGTTGGGGTCTTTCCTGACCAGGCTCTTCCCGTCAAACGGGAAGAAAGAGATTGCAGATCTGACAAAAGAAATTGAAGGTCTCCGCGCGCAGCTTGAGGCCGTACAATGCGTGGACAGAGGCTTCCTCGCGCGGGAAATTGAGGCTGTGAGAAGTGACTTGGAGGACGCGGACGACCGCGACCTCGCGGTGATGAAGCAAGAAATTGAAATCCTTCGGAACGAAACGCAGGAGAATATAGCCGCAATTCATCGTCTGGAGATACTGACGCTCAACCGCCGAATCAATCTTCTGACAGATTTCGGTAAGGAACTGCCACCGACAATTGCCGGCAGGACGAGAAAGTCTTTGAAGCCGCATGGGTACAGCTTCGGAATAATTACCAACGGTCAGCGTAACGACAAATTGGTAAAACTCATCAGGTCAATCAGGGTCCAGAACATCCCCCACGATTCGTATGAGGTCCTTGTTGCAGGATGCGTGGACGAAATTGCAAGCATGGAAGGGATCAGGACCTTTGCCATGCAGGACGCCGCGTCCGAAGGCAGACTGGGCGCGATGCGTAACGTCTTGGCCAGGGCCGCTTCTTTCAACAAATTCGTGAGCCTTGACGATGATTTCCTGCTCCACCCCAATTGGGCGGACGCGGTCGAAGAAGTCAAAGGTGATTTCGATGTGGCAACCAGTATTATAGTGAACCCGGACCTCTCAAGATATTGTGATTGGGTGAATATTATCGAAAACTATACCTTTCTTCGTGCATATCACGAGACATTCGACAAGTGTCAGTATGTCACCGGCGGATACGGCATTTACAAGGACTTCATATTCCTGGAACACTCTTGGAATGATAATTTGGGGTTCTATCAGGGAGAGGACGTGTCGTTCTCAAGGCGATTGTTCGACGCGGGTTTTCAATTGAAATTCATACCCAAAGCTATTGTGATGCATGATGATGAACGATACCGGCAAAAAGGATATGGAGTGATTCGCCTAAAGTCGGCTGAAGAGTGCAATGAACTGCTCAATCTCAGCTTGAGGCTCGAAAAATTGTGCCCCAGGACTTTGTCCTAAGCTCGGCCCCCGCTTTTTCCAGCCCTGCCTTGGCTGGCAGGGCCGCGTGTTCGCGATTGGGCCTACTCAGGCCTTGTTCAAATCCTCTTTGCACGCGGGAACGGCTTTTCGAGTTGTTTGGCCAAGTATTTAGACACCCCTTTCCGATGGAATTGCTCGGGTTCCAGAGTCCTCCCCGCGCCGCTTTCCCGCCCCATCTCACACAGACCCCGAGTGCAAGGAGCTGAAAATGACATTACTGGTTGTGGTTGTAATCCTTACAATCATCATTAGATTCCATTGCGCCTTCTATGAAGCCATCCTCCTATCGACTCGACTCGGGACCCTTGAAGCCGCCAAAGCTGCGGGAAAGCGACCGGCACTGGCTCAGGGGCTAATTGAGATGAAAAAGAAAATCAGCGGGACCATAGCCTCGATTCTGATTTTGACTGTTGTCGCAGATACTGCCGGATCGGCAGTTGCAGGTATAGTCGCTGCCGAGGCCTTGGGGCCTTCCATGTTGCCGGTCTTTTCCGTCGCATTGGTACTGATGATTTTGTTTCTGGGGGAGATAGTCCCTAAAACTCTGGGCGTGGTCTATTGGCGAACCTGGTGGCCGTCCATAGTTTGGCCGCTCAGGACCATGAAATATTTACTTTACCCGGCGGTTATAGTCACTCAGAGGTTTTCCAATCTGCTCACTAGAGGCCACAAAGCGCCGAGTGTCACAGAGGAGGAAATCCTGGCCACAGTACGCTTGGGTGCGCTGGAAGGGCAGATAACCCCTGGAGAAAGCGTACTCGTCCACAATATCATAAGCCTTGAAGACAAGCAGATTCGGGAGATCATGACGCCCCGCACGGTGATTTTTTCCCTGGAGGCTTCCATGACCGTGGGTGAAGCTGTCCAAGCGGTTGACCGAAAGGGATTTACCAGAATACCCATCTACGAAAAAGAACCTGAAAATATAATTGGTTACATGATCATTCACGATCTGTTTTCCGCCCGAACGTTGAGCGATCCCGACACCCCGATAAAGTCCCTCGCCAAGGCTATCTCATTTGTTCCTGAAACAAAGAATGCTCTGGCGCTTCTCACCATTTTCTTGAAACAGCGCAGACATATAGCCGTCGCGGTGGATGAATACGGGGGAGTTGCCGGGCTGGTGACCCTGGAGGATCTCATCGAAACAGTTCTGGGTGACGAGATTGTGGACGAAACCGACCTGGTGGTGGACCTTCAAGAAAGGGCCAGGCAGCTCAAACGGCAGCATCCTTCCATGTGATGCCGGCACCACTTGCAAGATTGGGATCCAGGCCGGACCTTGGTAGGTCGCGCCGTCCGCGAGGCTCCGGTCCCAGTTGTTGAAAAAACTTTTCGGATTTTGAGCAAAAGGCTTGCAACTTATGAATAATCAAGGATAGGATGCCTCGATCCTCCCCCAGGATCCGCACAGAACGGGGGGGCAGATCCCCTATGATATCGAGGAGGCAGAGGATGAAAAAGCTTTTCGTGATGATGACCCTGATGGCCTTCGTGGTCGCGGCTCCTTTCGCTATGGCTGCCAAGAAACCCGTCAAATGCTGTATCAAGGGCCAATGTGAAGAGAAGGCTACCAAAGCCGACTGTACGAAGCTTAAGGGTAAGGTGGTCTCGGACTGCAAGAAATGCAAGTGAGGGAGTAAGCTCAAGAAGTCCCAAGGTCGCACTTGCCGGCCTTGAGGGCACCCTCACCCCTGCGCTTGGATTCGGCAAATCCGGCCGAGTGGAACGAGATTTCCTTCGCAGAAGTAACAATGGCGGGCACGGCCCTTCCTACAGAAATCGCATAGACAAATTGTAGGCAGGGCCGTGCCGCGTTTTCGGACATTTGTTTTGGTATAGTGATTCTCGAAAGTTCTTTCTGAATGGACCCGCACTGCTGGGCAAGCCAGCAGTGGCACCCATGAGTCAATCCGTCATTACTTTCGGGAACGGCTATAATTTGGTGCAAGGGACTCGGCTGGGCATATGTGACGCACAAAAGCCAGGCGTGCTTCCAGATGTCTTTCGCCAATCCGCGGACGAATCGTTCACACGCTAGGCCACTGTGGATTTCTTCCGCAGAACTTCTTCCAGAAAGCGGGCAAATGCTCGAAGGGCCCGGCCGCGGTGGCTCACCTTGTTTTTGGATTCGCGGTCCATCTCGGCAAAGGTGCACCCCGCCTCTTCAAAGTAGAAGATCGGGTCGTAGCCGAATCCTCCGGTCCCGCGAGGCTCGCGGGTTATCCGCCCTTCACAGGAACCTCCAAACAACTGTTCTTCTCCCTTCGGGGTAACCAGAGCCATAGCGCAGACAAACCTGGCTGTACGACGTTCTTCCGGGATATTTTCCAGTTCCTGGAGAATGCGGGCGCATTTTTCCGCATCGGATGCCCCTTCCCCTGAGTATCGCGCAGAATGGACCCCCGGACGCCCATCCAAAGCGTCGATGCAAAGCCCGGAGTCGTCTGCCAGGGTCACCACCCCGGTTGCGGCTGCAAAGGTGCGAGCTTTTTTCAAAGCGTTTTCTTCGAAGGTCAAGCCATCCTCGATCACTTCAGGAATGTCCGCCACATCCGAAAGCGACAAAAACTCAACGGGGAGGCCCTTCACCAGGTCGCGGATTTCCTCGACCTTACCCTGGTTGCTCGTGGCAATGAGAATTCTTTTAGGCAGGTTTTCCATCCGTTCCCATGCCGCAGGCGAAACGGGTCACTTGAGCGAGACCGCGCCGGTCGTTGACTTGAACAGCACTGCATTAAACCCGTTCTTGCGTATGTCCAGGCTCTGAATGGGGTCCGGGTAAGAACGGCCTTTACGCCACGCTCCGGTCTGATCCTTGTAATGCGCTGAGAAAAAATGAGACGAACTTCCCAGCGGACTGATTCCAAAAACCTGCGGGGGCTCGGTCATGTCCGCGATCTGCCTCAATGAAACTCCGTCCACAACCTGAAATGGGTGGACAGCAGACCATCCGGCAAGATTTATGGTGTCATCTGAGCCGGCTAGAGACACTGGGCCAATGTTGTACAACGCTTCGAGAAATCTTGATTTCGCTGTCAGGGGGTGCCGGAATTCCGTTTTATGGATCCGTCCCCATTTCCACTTCTTGGGATCCGAGGCCATCAATGATTTGCCCTGCTCGGCAGCTTTCTCGAACGCCTTTGCCAAAATTGCTTCCGGCCGGGCCGACTTTATCCAGCCCTGGGCGTTGTCCAGAAAGATCCTCTTCACTGCTCTTGAAGGCAAAGCAAAATAACTGGTGAACCCTTCATATAACGGCTCCCCTAGCGGCTTTAGAAAAAGCTCATCGAGCAGCGACTTGTAAGCGAGTCCGAAAACAGCGGCGCCGGCTGAGTCCTCATTCATCTGAAAGTCCCAGGACGCCAGCGTGTTCAAGGCTTCTTCTTCGAGGCGGCTTTTCTGGGGCTTGCCGTTCATTGACTCCAGAATGGCAGGGGTCAAACTCCGTCCCAGCGGAGACAGGTTGTCGTTCTGGATGGCCTGGAAACTTTCCCGGAAGTGTTCGTTGCTTGCTCCGAGCAATTCCTTGATCCGTTCATGCCTGGCATAGTCGTTCCAGTAACAGCTAACCAGGAGGGGGTAGTTCGGGCCTCCCGGCCTTCCGTCGGCTGAAATCGCGAATTCCTGGGAAGGATTGATGGTGGACGGGAGTTCATCGAATGGGATGAATCCGCTCCAATCATGGACTCCCGTCCATGCCGGTACGGGGAGAACTCCGTCGCTGTCGGACGAACGCACCGGGATTCTGCCGCCGGACTGTGTACCAAAATTCCCTTCTCGGTCGCACCAGACCACGTTGAGGGCCGGCGTTATCAGGGCCTTCAACGCTACAGCCACTTCCTTGCCGTTTTGGGCTCGGTTTATGGCGTAAAAGCTTGAGAACAGTCCTGTGCCGTCCCGTCCCGTCCACCGCAAAGAAATGGCTCGATCTCGGTCTATCTCGGAAACCAGAGGGCCGGTCTCCGTGAATTGGATTGTCCTGGAGACTCGCGATCCCCCTCGGACGCGGTAAGTTTCTTTACGCTCTTCCAGTTTGCGCCAGCGATCCACGCGCCAGTAGTCCCGGTGAGAATCGGGATCAAGCGCCTCGATGAACAAGTCGGCATCATCCGCGAGAGCAGACACACAGCCCCACGATGTCCGGGCATTGGTTCCCGCCAGGGCCACGGGAATGCCCGCGATAAAAGCCCCTGCAAGATGGAAGTCTCCCGCAACCAATCGCGCTCGGTACCAGAAGTCCGGCGCTGCCAAGGACTGATAAACCGTGCTGCTAGCCATGGGATTCCCGCTGCGGGTCTTGCCGGGCCCCATAGCCCAGGCACAACCCCCGCGCAATCCGGGCAGGCGTCCCAGAACTCGGCCTTCTGTCAGCCTGGAAAATAGCACCCCTTTGACGCTCCATCCTGCCAGGTACCCGGCGAAGACCCCCGAAGGAGCGGCCGGATCGGTGGGTAACAGCTCTGTCCCAATTTCCTTTCCCAGGTGGCCTACAATCCTTGTCATGAGGGGGTCTATTCGGCAGGCCACGGAACTTTCCCAAGCCAACGCGAGCAATATGGCGTTTACGTCATCAGGAGAAAAAGCCTCCGGCCGGTATTCCAAAAGGGAAAACTCCACCGGCATTTTTCCGGCGTGGCTCGATATATATTTGTTAATTCCTTGAATGAATTTCTGCAGCCATTTTCGCTCTGAATCGCCGAGTCGCTCGTAGTAGCCTTCCTTCTTGCGGCCCCCGTTGATGGTTCGCATAAGGTGGTCGCCTTCAAGATAGTCTGCGCCAAGAATCTCCGCCAGCCTCCCCTGCCCGGCCCTTCGCATGTAGTCCATCTGCCAAAGCCGGTCCTGGGCCATGACGTAACCCAGCACAAACGCAAGATCTTCTTCCTTTTCAGCAAGAATACCCGGGACCCCGTTGGCATCCCTGACCACCCGAACATCCGCCGCGATACCGGGGGTATCCACCCGGGCATGGCTTTCGGGAAGCAAGGAATGTACGAAGAAGTACATCCAGAGTGCCCCCGCGCCGGCCAGAAGGATCAGAACCGCGGGTATCACGGTAAAGATCCTCATCAGCCAGACGGGATCAATGTCAACTTTTGAGAGTGACCTCAGGAAACTCAACGAGGAGCGCCTCCGAACAGAATTTCAACCAGATCGGAACTCACGCCGTAAGGGTCTTTCTTTCTAGCTACGATTTCCCCCGCAACTCCATCCAGCGCCTGAATTCCTCCGAGTTTATCCAGCGCGGTTTCGATCAGTCTTTCCTTGAGAAGGTCCAGAATTTGGTTTTTCACCCGTATTTCTTCGCGCTTCTTAAGTCTTTCTTCCGCGTGTTCCAGCAAGTGCTTTCTGTGGTCTAGAATGGTCTGGTAGAGTTCGTCGATACCCTGGTCCTGAGCGGCCACCGTAGGCACCACAGGCGGCATCCATCCTTCCGCCTGGTAGCGCTTATCGGACATCTGTAACATGGACCGCAATTCGCTCGTAGTCTTGGTCACACCTTCGCGGTCGGCCTTGTTAACGACAAAGATGTCGCCTATCTCCATTAACCCGGCCTTAATGGCCTGAATGTCGTCGCCCATGCCCGGAATGGTCACCAGGACGGTCGTGTGAGCGCTGTGGACGATGTCAACTTCGTCCTGCCCCACTCCCACTGTTTCCACGATAATCACGTCCTTCCCCATAGCGTCCAATACAACTATAGCGTCCGCGGTGGAACGAGTCAGTCCGCCGAACTTGCCGCGCGTCGCCATAGACCGGATGAAGACGCCCTCGTCGAGGAAGTGTTTCTGCATTCTGATGCGGTCGCCGAGAATCGCTCCACCCGTGAAAGGACTGGTCGGATCTACGGCCAGGACTCCGACGGTCTTCCCGTCTCCGCGGAATCGCGACACAATACGATCCACCAATGTTGACTTCCCTACTCCGGGAGAGCCGGTAAACCCTACGATGTAGGATCGTCCTGAATGCTTGTAAAGCTCCGCGAGGTCCGAAAAAACTTTACGATCCCCGTCGTCGATACGGCGGATCAGACGGGCAACGGCCCTGACGTCACCTTGTATTATCTTTTTGGCAGACAATGATCTGATTCCTTCAAGCGGCCACTATAGTCACTTGCGCTTTCCGAGCAGGTTTCGGGCTATAACGAGCCGCTGAATCTCGTTAGTGCCCTCGTAGATCTGCGTGACCTTAACATCACGCATGTGCCTCTCCATTGGGTAATCCTTACAATACCCGTAACCGCCCAAGACCTGAACTCCCTCGATGGCCGCTTGCATGGCTACGTCCGAAGTGAACATCTTGGCCATGGCCGCTTCTTTCTCAAACGGCATTCCATGATCTTCCAGCCAGGCTGCTCGCCATA
Organism: Desulfomonile tiedjei; assembly: GCA_016212925.1. NCBI lineage: Bacteria > Pseudomonadati > Thermodesulfobacteriota > Desulfomonilia > Desulfomonilales > Desulfomonilaceae > Desulfomonile > Desulfomonile tiedjei. The sequence continues at coordinate 80,512 of JACRDF010000052.1, read as the reverse complement.
TGAGCAACTCGGCCGCGTCGAGCTGTGTGGCCATATCGGCCAGTTTCCACTGAATTGCCTGGAATTCCGATATAGGCTTGCCGAACTGTGTCCGGGCCTGTGCGTATTCGATTGACTCCTCGAGAACCGCGCGGCCAATACCTAGCGCCTGGGCAGCTATGCTTATACGTCCGCTGTCGAGGGTTTCCAGCATCTGTCTCAGTCCCGCGCCGGGCTGACCCAGAATGTTTTCCTTCGGTACCCGTGCGTCTTCGAATATCAGTTCAGCTGTTCCTGATGCGTTGATCCCGAGTTTCTCCTCGACGCGACCTACCTTGAATCCCGGAGTTTCCCGAACATCGCACACAAACTGGCTGATACCCTTGTAGCCCTTGGACTTGTCGGTGCTCGCTGCAAACACGCAGTAATCTGCAATGTTTCCATTGCTGATGAACTTCTTCTCGCCGTTTATGATCCAGGTATTCCCGTCAAGACGAGCCGTGGTCCTCATGGACGCAGGGTCACTGCCCGCATCCGCCTCGGTGAGCGCATAGCAGCCCACGGACTCGCCTGACGCGGCGGGAGTAAGATATCGTTGCTTCTGTTCCTCAGTCCCAAATTTCAGCATCGGATAGCAGTAAAGCGAGTTGTGAGCCGCGACGAGGGTGCCTGTTCCGCCACAACCGCGCGAGATTTCCGAAACGATCATCGCGTAGGAAATGTAATCCATGCCCCCGCCGCCGTACTCCACCGGCACGGCAACGCCCATCACGCCCATCTCTCCCAGTGCCTTGAGCACTTCAGGGGAATGTGTGTGTTCACGGTCCAGGCGATCCGCGATCGGTTTGAGTTCCTTATCGGAAAACTTTCGAGCCATATCGCGTGCCATCTTTTGCTCTTCGGTAAGGAAATAATCCATATATTGCTCCTGAGTCCTCATCGAGTTCGTTCTTGCCGTTACCCCTCCCGGAAGGGTACACACAATGTGGCCGCACCGGACTATTGGTAGAAGCCGTGGGCTGTATTGTCAACAGGAAATGGCATGTTACCAACGGAATTTGTCTCTCGACTTGAAAAAAACACGGGCTCCGCGATGCTTTTGCAACCTGTAGGGGTTGAACGGCAGGCCGACCGGTGTTAATTATTGCCCATGAAAAAGTCCTTGGGAATCTTCTTTCGGGCCCTGCTCATTGCTGTAGCGGCCTCGCTGATTGGGCTGGGCCTGAACCACGTGTCGTCCAAACCCGTGCCCTGGATCTACGCCCCCCCGAACGAAATAGAAATTTCGGGCCTCAAAGTTCCTCTTATAGATGAAAAAGAGGCCCGGAAGCTGATGGACAAGGAAGGGACTATCTTTGTGGATACCAGACACAAAGACGACTACGACAAAAAGCGCGTTAAAGGCGCGATCTTCCTGCCTCAGGACGACAAGGAGGAGCGGTTTGTATTGGTTCAGCCGCTGCTCCCTGAAGATGCGCGGCTGATATTTTATTGCTATGGCCCTCAATGCGACATGGCCGAGGAGGTGGCTCGCTTCCTGTCTCAATTGGGCTACAAACAGATGATGATAATGACGGCCGGCTTTAGAGCCTGGGACCAGGCAGGCTACCCCATTGAAGGCGAAACCGAGCGATGAGCCCCATAGTCTGGAAATGGTTGCAGGACCTCCCGACCATTGGTCAATGATCTCATGAATTTCACGGCCGGTCTGTGACCTCTGGACCTTGATCGCGCGTTCTTATATTATTGTCCACCGTACCTATGTGAAAGGAAGGCAAATGAGCGGACGCTACGTACAATTCCTGGGATCGAGGCCGGGGATTGTGGTGGAACTCATAGATGATTCCGGTTCACCTTATGTGGTAAGGGCCGAGAGCGGTTTTGAATTTTCAATCAGCGCAGAGGACTTCAGGCACTATTATCGGCCCGAGGGTGGCCCCACTCCACCGCGCTGGCTGCCCTTTGTCACAGAACCTGAAACGGGCATGATCGAAGCAGGCAAGATCTCAAAGGTAATGGAAATGATCCATTCTTTAGAGGGAGAGTTTCAAGATTTTGCGAAAGCTAGGGCCTTCTTGAGGGATGCCCTTAAAATGATGGGTGACCAATCCAAGCCGAATTTGCGCGCTGTGAGGCTTGGACTCCAGGAAGGCGGATGGAACCAAGGCGATGAAACAGATAGGGCCTTGGAGGAACTGACGAGGCTTCCTCAGGACGTCCGGCTTCTGCTCCTGAGCGACACTACCGCAGTGATTCCACTGTTCACCGGGATCGAAGGGGAAGAAGTCCCTTCTGCCACGCAGGACGGTCCTCCGCGAATAAAGCCCGTCCGGCCGGAAGGCGCTCGCCCGGCAGCGAAGGTACGCAGGGTGGGGATGAAAAATGCGGAAATGAGTGTTGAGGGGGACATTCTTACTATCACGGTGGACCTGTCCAAGGAGTTCGGCCCGTCCAAATCGGGAAAGACCATCATTGTGGCGTCTTCTGAAGGGAATAAATCGGTCCCGGGGAGAACAGAAAAGATCGGGCTGAACATCTACAAGCAGCCCGGAAAGAAGGCTGCCAAAGGTAGGCGCAGCACGTTCAAAAACGTTGAGATGGACGTAGAAGGCGACAATCTCACCGTCAAGGTGGATCTGTCGAAGGAACTTGGCCCTTCCAAATCGGGGAAGACAACGATGGTGGCTACCACGGAAGGAAATCAGTTGGTGTACGGGCGAGAGGAAAAGATCGGCCTCAATGTTTACAGGAAAATAGACTAGCGCCTTGGGCCCCAACTTTTCGCCGGACCTTGTTCAAGTATGTCGCAGTGGGACCAACGGAATCCACTGTGCTTTGCACCTGTAAAAGGAGGCTTTTGATGTTTGTTTTTGGAACCGCAGATGATGTTTTTGCAATGGCCGTACGAATCGAGGAAAACGGCAACGCTTTCTATGAAGGCGCGGCTGGAAAGACGGATGACCCGCAGGTGAAGAAACTCTTCGAAGACCTAGCGCTAATGGAGGCGGGCCATATTCAAGCGTTCAAGGCGCTGCGAAGCCAGCTCCCCGGCTCCTCGACGGCCCCTGTGTGGGACCCCGAGGGCCTGGCGGAGAGCTACTTGCAGGCCGCAGCAGACACGCACATCTTCACAGTGGAAGCTGCCAAGCCCCGACTAGCCGCTGTAAAAACCCCTGTGGAGGCCCTTGATATGGCCCTTCAGTTCGAAAAAGATTCCATGGCGTTTTTCCTGGGAATGAAAGAAATCTTGCCCGACGCAAGCGGTAAGAGTGAGCTGGACAAGCTGATCGCGCAAGAAATGGACCATTACCGTATGATCACTTTTGCCAAGAAGAGGCTTCAGGAAGGCGGAAAAGCAACCATCGTGTAATTTCGGCGTACTACTAATTGGCCTATGAGTGTCCGTTTTCCCACGGGAGCAAGATTCTGTAGACTTGCAAAAGCCGGAACTTGTCATTGCGAGGGCGCAGGCCCGAAGCAATCCCCGACGCCGCAACAAGGGACATTGCTTCGTCGTTTCACTCCTCGCAATGACATGCGCGTTATCGAGGCGTGCCAAACAGTCTTTGTTCTAACTTCCGCAAGGCAAGCTGCCGTAACTGAAACGTTTTGTTATTATTCTTTCTCTTGCGGCGCTTCTGCGCATGGTCTTAATTTGGTGCTAATTCGTTCGCCTTTTCTTTCGCCCTCCAGAATTTCCAAACCGGCCAAGCAGCCCCCGCCCTCAATTGCCAGGCAGGAAAGAACGCGGCATTTCACAGGAACGCTTTTGTCCATCACTTGAATCACATCACCCTGGGCGAGCAGCTGCCTTCCTTCTATAGTGGCCTTGTCTTTCTTTTTAGGCATATGTGCCCTGACGACCTCCTGAAATATACAGCTATGCGCGGATGCAACTCCAAACAAAGGACCTGTGAAACCAAATCCCTTTCACCAAGGTCATGGCGGTGTTCTTGGTGTTTGAAGATAGATCTGCGTCAGGTAGAAATACCATGCCAAGGCAGATAAATGAATAGCATGTTCCGGAAGACTTCGCTCCGCGTTATCCGGTTGGACTAAAATCTGTCGAGGTAAGCAGTCTCGCTGAACGATGCTTCGATTGGCTCTGCTGCGGCCGCATGCGCGGTCGTCTCCTTCGGCGATGAGCGGCCGCTCGTCGCATCAGGGGCAGACGGAGTTCGGGTCGTCTTCATCAACGGGCTTTTGATTGCATCGTTCAGGGAGAGACGGCCGGTCGAGCAACCGCCGAGCAACAGGACGCAGGCAAGAATGGGGAGCAGGTATTTCATACCGGAACCTCTGTATGACTAATACCCTCTCTCCTGGTTCATCTTTTAAATCATAAAACGCCTTTCTGGTCAAGGAATTTCCTCTGTGATTCTAGCGTAATGGCTCTACAAAAGGCCATAAGGAGGGTTTTGGCCGATTGCGTAGCGTGGGTCGTCCCGCCGCGATCATGTCGCGGTAGCGGCCGGTGTCCCTGCCGGCCATTGTCGATATTACCCGTTTAATCGCGCGTTGCCATAAGCCGGCCCTGCAGTCTTTTAGCAAAGAGTAACAAGGATAGTCATTGTTGACGATGGGACCTGGGACTTAGAATTTACCGCAAGTTCTTTGAACCCGGGGCATACTTAAGGACTCATGCACAACACATGGCCAATTGGCACGGGAGCCAATAATTTCAACTGCTCATGCCTGTGGCGAAAGTGTTGCTTGACCAAGCTCATATTGGTATTACTTTGATAGTGGGCTAGCACGAACAATGCAGTCGCGTTATTCGAGGAACAACGTTTGGCATGTTCATGACTTCGTGTCATGAAAGGAGACAAGATCTATGTCACATCTCGTACTGCTTCCTATCAAGATGATCGGATGGACCGCGGCGGGTGTAGGGTTGGCCGTGGGCTGGAAGATCGGTTCTTACGTCATAAACAAGGCCAAGAGCAACAGCGAGGTTCAGCGATTCTACGAGAACCTGAAAGCGTGCTGCCAGCCGGCAGAGCCGCTCTGGAAAAGGCAGTTCTCCAAGGTGTCCGATGAATGAGGGCTGATGGAGCGCCCCGGCTTTGCCTCAACGGGGCAAGGTCATCCGAGCAATTCCTCAAAAACTCGGTCGACTTCCCGCTGCATCGCCTGAGCGTCCGGTGGCTCCATGTGGTCGTATCCGTGCAGATGCAGAATGCCGTGTATCAAAAGGTACAGGACCATTTCGTCGTCGGAATAGCCCAACCGAGCGGCATCATCCGCGGCCACATCCGTGCATATGACCACGTCGCCCAGGAGATCCTTCTGACCTGAGGCCCCTTCCCCCTCTCGCTGCGAAAAGGACAAGACGTTGGTCGGCCCCTCTTTCCCTCGATATTTCTGATTGAGTTCGGCCATTTCGTGGGAATCCACGAGCGATATGGACAGCATTACAGTCGACTTACATCCCAAGCCTTCTAATACTCGTTCCGTTTTCTTCCGCAACTCGTCCGGGTCTATTCCGATCCTTTTCTGCCGGTTGTCTATTAAGATCTCCATTAGGCTTATCCTGTGCGGCCAATTCGCTTGGGTAGTCGATACGGGTATGTAGAATGCCCTGTAAGGTTCGGACGAACGACTTGGTTATGGCATGAAGGTCTTTTAGCGTGAGGGTGGATTCATCCAGTTGCCCCTCACTGAACAGGCCCATTATCAGAGTCTGGACCCGTTTCTGAATACGCGCGGGAGTGGGGTCCGCAAGGGTCCTGCACGCAGCTTCCGCAACGTCTGCCAGCATGACCAGAGCGGCCTCCTTGGTTCTGGGCCGAGGTCCGGGATAATGATACTTGTCCTCCGACACCACCTGATGCGTCTTCTCAGCCTTTTCCAGGGCCTTGTTATAAAAGAACTTGATTAGACTGGATCCGTGATGCTGCTGAATGATATCTATGATCGGCGCGCCGAGCCTATGTTCTCTGGCCTTTTCGACTCCGTTTTTTACATGGGATATCAAAATGAGGGAACTCATGCTGGGTTCGAGCCTATCGTGCGGATTGACGCCCCTCAACTGATTTTCGATGAAATAAGTCGGCTTGGTCTTTCTCCCCACTTTTCCAATGTCGTGGTACAAGGCCCCGACTCGCGCGAGGAGCGGATTCGCGCCGATTGATTCAGCTGCTGTTTCGGCAAGGTTCCCGACGGTGATCGAATGATGATAAGTGCCGGGAGCCTGCATGGACATTTCCTTGAGCACCGGATGGTTCAGGTTGGCGATTTCCAGCAGCTTCACGTTGGTGGTGTAACCCAGCGGCTCCAACAACGGAGCCAATCCGGAGACCAACAGGCCCGACACGACACCGCCGAGGAATCCTAGCCCTATCTCATAGAAATCCGCCCGCGCGGTAAGTTGCCCCAGGGCCATCTTTATCGCGAGGACCGAAACCATGTTCACCAGCCCGACCACAAGCCCCGCTCGAAGCACGGATGTGCGGTCGGTTATGCGGGTCATCCCGTGGAGCCCTACGATCCCCGAAATGAAGTAAAAGGCGAACAGGTAAATGTTGCCTTCCACAGCGAGGGTGGCCGCAAGCGCAGCCAGCGCGGAAAATATGAAGGCGATCCTGGCATCGACCATCAAGGCCATTAGCATTGAGCCAGTCGCTAGAGGCGCAGCGAAGAGCACCGGATTCAGGGCCGCCTCTTTTTCCGGCGCGGTAAGGAGCGGCGAGAAGGATACGATGAAGCGTACAACGATGATAGTCCCGATCAGCAAAATACAGAAAAGCAAGAGATCTTCCGTCGCGCTGTGAGCCCGGCCCAAATGGTTTTCCGAAAAGTAGAAACACAGCCGAAGCAGGAGAATCAAAATCAACGCAATGCCCGCAAAAATTGCATAGCGGCTGTAAGCCGGGTTAGCCTTGTTCAGCCCGGAAAGCTTTCTCAAATGCCCTTCGGTGACCACTTCCCCTTTCTTGATAATGGGCTCACCCTTGGCCACCTGGAAATAGACCGGCTTGACCGAGTCGAGCGCCTCTTTTCGCAAGGATGCGCTCTTTTCTCTATTGTAAGTGATGTTCACATTGACCAGATCCATGCCGATACGGCGGATGGCCCGATCGAGAGCCGAATCCCGGGAAGGGTCCTTCTCTTCAACATTTATGGAGTTGAACGCTTCCTGTAAGTCGACGATGTTGGAGAGGTCTTTGAGAGGCTCCAATTTGTCTTTTGACTTGGTGTGGAGGAGGATACCGCGCTTGCCGTCCCTCATGACCTGTTCGCGACTCTGGATCACCCCTTTCCTAAGGACCGTGACCACCAGAGATCGCAAATCTCTCTCTACGTGCGGGCTGAACCCCACGGACTTCAGCATGGCAAAGCTCGACAACGTGATGTTGGCCCCCAGAAGATTTTCGTATCTTGTCCGGAGCGTGTGGTCGTCCAGGACCCGAAAAGGCGGTTGGCTCGTGGGTTTGGCATCCGCCGGCGGCTGCCCTTCCTTGGGCCCGCTGGCTTCCTTCTCCCGGAATGCGTTCTCAGCCGCGAGGTAGTCCCTCATGTAGTTGAATGCCGAAATGATCCTGGACTGAACGTCGTGAACCATTTCATCATCGAAATCGTAAACAGGCAGTACGGACTTCAGGCTCTCGTCCCGGTTCTTGTTGGTCGCTGAGTCGTCAACCACCTGAAACGTGATAGGTGAGACTATCTTTTCCTGCGCGGGCTCTCCAACGGTAAGGTTGTAGTACTGAAAAGACCGGGGGGCTGTCACGAAAGCGGCAATTAAAGCGGCCCCAACAATAAGGGCCCATCGCTGCCACTTGGGCTCGGTAAGGTTGTATAGCCAACTGGGCATGGTCTTCGCCGCGATTCGATTCAGAGACGCAGTCCAGCCCTTAATCTTGCCCGTGGGACTGATTTTTTCGGAGTTTTTGTTTTTTTCAGAGGACGTGGGCATTCTGCGCTATCTCCGCATGCGTCTCTCTCGGCTGAAAGACTTGCTCTCGTAGGCCTTTATGATCTCTTGAACCAGCGGGTGGCGAACCACATCCTGTTCGGTAAACATAACGACTTCTATGCCTTCTATATCGCTGAGTATCTCTCGGGCTTCCACAAGCCCGGACATGGTGTCGTCCGGGAGATCGATCTGAGTTATATCACCGGTAATCAGGGCCTTGGAAGAGTATCCGAGCCGGGTCAGGAACATTTTCATCTGCTCCGATGTGGTGTTCTGCGCTTCATCCAGGATGACAAACGAATCGTTCAGAGTCCGGCCTCTCATAAACGCAAGGGGTGCCACTTCGATGTCCCCGCGTTCAATCATGCGCGACGCTTTCTCAAAGTCAATCATGTCGTGCAGCGCGTCATAAAGCGGCCTCAGGTAAGGGTTGACCTTCTCGTAAAGGTCCCCCGGCAAAAATCCTAACTTCTCGCCGGCTTCCACAGCGGGCCGGGTCAAAATAATCCTCCTGAGTTCCTTCTTCGCGAAAGACGCCATTGCCATGGCCATGGCCAGGTATGTCTTTCCGGTTCCCGCCGGCCCTATCCCGAAGACAATGTCGTGAGTCTGAATAGCTTCTATATACTTTTTTTGCTGAGGAGTCTTCGGAGTAATGGGTCTTTTTCCCGGAGAAGTGAAAACTGTGTGCAGTAGAAGGTCCCTGATCTTGGCCTCGGAATTGTTTCGCAGCATCCTGACGCCTTGATCGATGTCCACGGGATGAATGGGATAGCCGTCACGAGCCAGCGGGTAGAGTTGCTTCAGGAGCCTCTCCGCCACATCATCGCCGGGAGGGTCTCCGGTAATGCTGACAGTATTGCCTTTAATAGAGATGCTTACGCCGAGGGATTTCTCAATGTATTTGATATTCTTGCTCAATTCCCCGACGAGGGCTTGAAATGCCCCGATATTGTCAAAACTGACCTTACGAGACGACTTCTCGCCCTGTTGTGCTGTAGGTGTCCTCAAGAAGGGCTCAGTTGCTCCTCAGCAATGAATTCTTGGCAGTGGTCCGGCCTCGTCTGATCATTCTCACGGGCGCCATTATAAAGGCCGGATCGCTCCGCGATGGTTCGGCCCGAAAGCCGGGATATCGCTCTCCGTTGAGAATAATATACCTTTCCCAGCAAGGAATCAACTTCAACCGGTTGAATGTCGGAACCCTCGGGTATAGAGTGACGCATTCACATTGACCGGGAGTTGCGCCGAATGCCGGACATCCAGAACGATCGAAGAGATATGGGCCATTCCAGCGGGTCACCCGAGGTTGCCGAAGCCTTCACTGACTTGGTGAAACTCATAAGAAAGCTTCGCTCGGAGCACGGATGCCCGTGGGACAAGAAGCAGACACCGCAGACCTTTCATCACTATATTCTCGAGGAGTATCACGAGCTGGTCCATGCCATGAACGAAGGGAACTCGGAAGAGATTGCCGACGAGACGGGAGATTTGATCTTTCTTGTGGTCTTTGTGGCTTACATGTTCGAGCAGGAAGGGATCGCCACTCTGCCTGAGGTCTTGCAGGGCGTAATTTCCAAGATGATCCGCAGGCATCCGCACGTTTTCGGCGAAGTTCAAGTCAAAGACGCGGAGGACGTGATCGACAACTGGGCCAAGATCAAGGCATCCGAGAAAAACATTCAAGAGAGAGAGTCGCTGCTGGACGGTGTTCCCCGATCGCTTCCTGCGCTCAATAGGGCGCAGAAACTCGCCAGGAGGGCAGCGAAGGCCGGGTTTGACTGGACAAAGGCTGATGAGGTCTTGCTCAAGATCGACGAGGAATTGGCGGAGCTGCGACAGGCCATTTCCTCGGGGTCACAGGCCGAAATCCGCGAAGAACTCGGAGACTTGCTGTTTGTGGTAACCAACGCGGCCCGCCACCTGGAAGTAAACAGCGAAGCCGCTTTGAACGAGACTTCAGACAAATTCGAGCGGCGCTTCCGTTACATCGAGGCGCGGTTGAAAGCATCGGGCAAATCCCTGGAAGACGCGGACCTCCAGGAAATGGACCGCCTTTGGGATGAAGCAAAGGCACTGGAAAAAAGAAGCTTGACGTGACTATAGCTTCATAGCTCAGGGTATGCCTGTTGCCGGGGGCGCCGGCTGAACTCTTTCAAAGGAGGCATACCTCGTGAAAAACAAAGTCATGATAGGGCTCTGGCGGTGCATGATCGATCTGCCGCCGTCCTTATGGGGCAAGAAGGTTTTCAAAACCAAAGCAAAATTTGAGGGCATGCTCGGTTTCATGTCCCAAGAGCATCGCCTGGTGCACCATTTCGTGGTGAGGGAACTCCCGTATGCCGGCCAGCCGTTATCGCCGGAATTTGTTGCAGACAAATTGGGCCTGCCTGTGAACCGGGTGAATGTCATTTTGAACGACCTTCAGGAGCACATGACATTCCTGTTCAGAAACAGCCAGGGTGCGGTTGTTTGGGCCTACCCCGTGACTGTTGAGAAAACCCCGCATCATGTGACGTTTAGCACCGGCGAGCAACTATATGCGGCTTGAGCCGCGGATGCATTTGCAACGCCCTTCGTGCAAGGGCGATTGAGGAAAGAATACGTGTCGGTCACGGTCAGAACCGAATGCGCCCACTGCTCCAAACCAATGGAAATCGAAATCGACAGCGATCTTCGCTGCACCGTGAAGAACGAGGGCTGTGAGCCCTTTGTCTTTGTTCCGCACGTGGACCTGTTCAAGATCCAGGACGAGAGCATTATCAACGCGTTCTGAAGCGAGAGCGTTTTCTTCTGGTCAGAAGAACATGCAAGAGAGGATCGCAGGAAGGGACGAAGAATGCGTGGCGCATATTTCAATGCGGCTCAAATGGCGATAGGGACCGAAATTATTCAAAGCACGATCTTTGGATTTGCGCGACTTCACCCATGCAAATAACCCCGCGTCCCGCGCGGGGTCACCGCAGATGCCGCGGAGATCGCGGAGTGTACGGCGCGCACGGCCGTGCGCCCCTACCCCTTCTTCGTGCGCTCTGCGGTGGAATAGTTCTCTGCAACCTCCCGCGTAAGTGAATGATTACAACCTCGCTCTCAAGGGGATTGCGGATTACCCTAGAATCCACTACAGTACTAGAAGCAACCCGTTTTCAACCAGAAACCAGGGTTGAGGCCCGCTTTCTTAAGATCTTACCCCGTCCTTGATTCCTCATGCAGGAGACCCCTCGGTGATCACTGTGCCAAACAGCGTACCGGGACCCATTGTAGCGCCAGATGAGGTTGCGCGCAGGGCACAATCGCTCCGTATGAGGCGTTTCGGCATGGCCGTGGCCACCTACGTGGTAGTGATTCTCGCGGCGTTTCTCACTACCCGGCTTGGGCTCGGCCAAATGACTTTTGCTCAGTGGGCAACTTTCATAGGCCTTGCACTGATTGGAAACATCGTCTTCTTTGTTTTGTTCCTGACGGGCGCGAACTTGCGCTTTTCAGATCCCTCCTTGACTCGGGGGCAGATCGTCTACTCCGCTTTTTGGGGTCTTGTGGCGATACATTCCTTACCCGAAGCCCGGCCGATGTTGTTGATGTTCTACCTGCCCGCTTTCAGTTTTGGAATGCTGCGTCTCAACCGGCGACAATATCTCAGGGTGGCGGCTTGCGTGATGGGACTTTACGGGTCACTCCTCGTGGTGGAGTATCTTCAAAATCGTGGGGGATTTAGGATACAGTACCAAATCTTTCTGTTCGTGTTGTTTGGCATTCTTCTGACATGGTTTGCCTTTTTCGGGGGATTTGTCTCGGATATCAGGCGACGTTTGCGATTGCGAAATCTGGAAATCGAAGCAGCTCATGAAAGGATTAAGACCGAAAGCGAAGAACGCTTACGCGCCCGGATTGAAAAGGATAATTTAATTATTCAGCTTGAGCATGCCCTTAGCGAAGTCAAAACTCTGAGTGGCTTGATCCCCATTTGCTCGGCATGCAAGCGAATCCGGGACGACAAAGGGTATTGGAACCAAATTGAGTCTTATATTCGCGATCATTCCGATGCAGAATTCAGCCACAGCATCTGTCCGGATTGTCAACAAAGACTTTATCCCGATCTATACTGATTTATCCTCGTACCTGAACCCCTGCGAATTACAGCGCTTGCAGCAATCCCCCGTAGGATGCGGTGAGCGAGGCGAACCGCATCGGTTGCGCAGAAAAAACCGAGCCACTTAAACGATGCGGTTCCCGCTGGTCACCGCATCCTACGCGCTCATCAATTGAACAAGAAGCGAGGTCAACCGCCCACCCGCGCTACGGACAGCGCTGCCCTTATTTCTGCGCCCACGTCTCCTGCAACGCCCTCGAAGGGTGTTCGCCGGAGGCGGTGGGGCAAAGCCAGCTCTGCCGCGGCCAAGACATCTTCGGATGTGACTTTGGTTCGGCCTTCGTACGCGGCCAAAGCCCGAGCGGTTTTAAGGGTCACGATGTCGGCCCTGTGGCCGTCCACGCCGAGCTTCAGGCACGCGGCCGCGATTATTTCCAGTATTGGCCTGTCCGCTATTGTTTCAACGGATCGCATTTGTGCGAGCTGAATTCGCTTAGATATTTCCGCTGATTCCGCGATCCAGTCCTCGGTGAACGCTGCGGGATCGCGATCGAACTTGAGGCGGCGCTCCATGATTTGGACTCGGGCTTCCGCGTCACGAATGCCTGAGATATTCACGCACAGGCCGAACCGATCGAGCAACTGGGGCCGGAGTTCACCTTCTTCGGGGTTCATGGTGCCAACCAGCGTGAACCGTGCAGGATGCACGAACGATACCCCTTCCCGCTCAACGGTATTGGTTCCCATAGCCGCGGAATCCAACAACACGTCCACCAGATGATCGTCCAGCAGGTTTACTTCGTCCACGTATAGTATGCCCCTGTTCGCCTGAGCCAGGATGCCGGGTTCAAACCTTTTTTGACCGGTCTTCAAAGCGTGCTCCAGGTTGAGAGTTCCGACCAGCCTGTCTTCAGTAGCGCCCAGCGGCAGTTCGACCACGTTGATTTTTCTCTTTATTTGGGGCGGCGCTTCCGTGGCGGGGTTGCCGTTCAAGCAGAGGTGGTCCATGCAATGATCGCACAAGAAATGTCCATCCCGAGCCGGCAATTGAAACGGGCAGTTTTCGACCACTTCAATCACTGGCAGAATGTCTGCAAGACCACGCACAGCAGTGGATTTTGCCGTGCCCTTTTCACCTCTTATGAGCACGCCGCCTATGGTCGGGTCGATAATATTCAATATGAGCGCCAGTTTCACCTTTTCCTGGCCCACGATTGCAGCGAAAGGATACAAAAACCGGTTAGACATCAGACACCGCTCCTCACTATTTGGAGTAAAGTATCGGCCCTCAAGTCCTTGATTGTGAAGTAGTCCGCGTGCAGGACTTCCGCTAGCCTCGCGGATAATCCGTACCGAAAGCCGCGGTCTTCTTCAGCGTCGACTACGATGGATTTGACCCGTTTGTCCAAGGCAATCCCCTTGGCCACCGAGAGAGCTTCCCAGAATGGATCTCCCTTGCCGACGCTCTCATTGGCCTTTCCGTCGGTAAGGATTATCAGTATCGGCTTGCACGCGGGATCTTTGAGCAGCACATTGCGCAGCAGGGCCTGGCCCTTGTGAAGCCCTGCGGCCAACGGGGTCTTGCCACCGACAGGAAGCTCCTTCAAGAGCTTGCCGGCCAGATATATGGACGCAGTAGGCGGCAGATTCACAAACGCCTCCTGCTGGCGAAAGGATATCATAGCCACCCGGTCCCGCTTCTGGTAAGCGTCCTTCAGCAGAGACATAATCGCGCCCTTGGATGCCACCATGCGTCCCTTCGCGGCCATGGAGCCGCTCGCGTCTACGATGAAAAGGAGAAAGTTTCCCGTTCGGGTCTCCCGAAGCTTTTCTCTGATGTCCTCATCCCGGATAGTTACCAAAAGACCGTTTGTGCTGTCTCGTGTCAACTGATGGGGAGCGGCCGCACGAAGGGTTGCATCCAAAGAGATGTCGTTGGTAAGCCTGGCCGAGGTGCACCCGACGTATCTCCCCTGCTTGTGTCTGGTTCGTGTTCGAGACCGCTTTCCTGATCCTTGCCTGCAAAGCTTGTCCGGACGGTGGCCGATCTCCCTGACTTTGAAGGTCGGGCCAATGTCAAAGAACGCTTCCGGATAATCGTATCGCCGGATTGGTTTTCGAACCGGGCCGAATTCAATGGTATCCATTCGCGAATCGCGCGAAGGACCTTGTGAAGGCTCTTGTTCCGGATATTCCTCAAAATGATCCCATATTGTCCTCACACGACCGGGGTTGTACGCAGGACCGGATTGCGCGGAATCCGTCGCGGCAGTGCGTTCACGAGACCGGTGCGGGAGGGCCAGGATTGCCGCGTGCCGAACATCCTCCAAGGTCACCTCGCCACGGCCTTCATACGCGGCCAGGGCCCGGGCGGCATTTGCGATCACGATGTCAGCCCTGTGGCCGGCTACATTGTGCTGAACGCAAATCTCCACGATCGATCCTTCCAGGAGCGGAGATAAAGTAATTCTCGGTAAAATCTTCCGAGCGTGTGCAATCTTCCGGCCCAGGTTCTTCTCTTCGCGCTCAAAGGCCTTCAAAAAATCTCGCGAGGTCCGGTCGAAGGTGTCCCTGCGTCGGAGCACTTCGACTCGCGATTCCAGGTCGCTTTCACCGCTCACATCCACACACAACCCGAAACGGTCCAACAGCTGAGGTCTGAGTTCGCCTTCCTCCGGATTCATAGTGCCGATGAGGATGAATCGAGCCGGATGGCGATGCGATACCCCTTCACGCTGAACCACGTTTTCCCCGGAAGCGCAGACATCCAAAATCACATCCACCAAATGATCGGGCAGGAGATTCACTTCGTCTATGTACATAATTCCGCGGTTGGCACGCGCCATAAGCCCCGGCTGAAAGACTCTTTTCCCGTCACGAATCGACGCGGAAAAGTCCAGCCCACCAACTATCATTTCTTCCGTGGCATTGAGAGGCAGCTCCACCACGCGCACTTTTCGACGCTTGGAAACGGTGTCAAAATCTGCCAGTTCCTGGACAGAGTTTCCGGGGAGGCCCTTTTTGCAAAAACTGCTGCGCGCAGGGCGATAACCCTCCTTTACGCCGCCGAGGCCTTCATGAATCGAGGAGTCAATCGAAGTTAGATATGGCCCCACGCCGAGTGGCCCCGGACCCCTCCCCAATCCCGCGTTCCGCGCGGGACTCCCATGATTTTGCACCATTGTCGAAAACAGCGACAATGGTGTCGTTTGGGAGGCCTCGGTGTCTAATTCCAGTTCCGCGGTTTTGAAACCGCTTCGAGAGTTGCCGAGGTCGTTCCGACAAGATCGGCACTGGTCTGGTGTATCTTTTGGATCGCAGGAATACGGACAATCAGCCACAACTTCGATTTCCGGAAGGACACTCTTCAGGGCCCGAACAGCCGTGGATTTCGCGGTTCCTCTTTCTCCCCTGATCAGCAGCCCTCCGACACTCGGGTTTATGGCATTGAGGATCAGAGCCAGCTTCATCGCATCCTGTCCCACTATGGCTGAAAAAGGATAGATGGGTTGGGACTTTTCGGGTTCGGCCAATTCCTGCTCCATTGTTCATGCTGTCATACGGATTCGCCTCCAAACGGTGACGATTGTTTGATCCAAAATCAGCACTGACCTGGATCCCAGGTCAGTGGCACCCAACAGCCAACCAGCATCGGCCTTCGGGTGCCACGGACCTGAGGTCACTCAGGTCCGTGCGGGATCTACCCGATCCTTCAGTGCTTGAACGCGACCTGGTATCACAAGATGGCAATCCGTGTCGTCGCTTAGTCTCCTCAGCCGCGCGACGCATTTTCGCGGGATTACCGTACATCATAGCCTTCTGTTCTCAAAAAGGAATCTATAGTAGTTCTCGAAGGTGACCACGGATTAATGTGCGGGTGTCCTGCCAACACGGGAAGGCCTCATTCGGGAAGAGGTCTTGGGAACAACTTTGGTAGCATTTCTCCAAAGTTTTGTCGGAATGGCAGACTTACGTCGTCCCGGCGGAAGCCGGGACCCAACTCCTCCCGGATTCCGGCTTGCGTCGGAATGACGGCATTAGGCGATCGGAAATTACATTGGGAATCTCAAAATTTTTGTCTGGATGGAGTCGCATTGCCTGACAAGCCGGCTGCACCGAATGGACCGGGGGTTCATAGCGGCAAGGCCGCCAAGGGAACTCCTGTAGTCGGGCGGACATCAGACGGTGAGGTCCCCCATCACCCGTCAGGGCACGGTGATTACGTCAATCGTCTGCGTCGGTATTTGCCCGCTCAGGTCTTCGAGCACCAGGGTCCCGGCTAATGCCCCGGAGGTTATCGAAGCGCCGCAATTGCACGGGGCCCTATTGTACGCCAGGACTGCGAATGGGCCAAAGCTCCACGTACTTCCGCCGGCGGGCAGGACGAAAGTACCGGTGTGGGGGAAAGAGGTGCCGACAGGTCCGAGGAGAAGCCCGGTAGGGAGCTGGACGCGCAAGATGCGGCACCCTCCGGATACCGAAGTGTCGGTGACCACCGTAGCTCGCACATTTATCGCAGCGCTGCTGTTGTAGTTCTCGACAGAAAGCGACTGTGTGGAAGCAACGAACACAGCCGGGCAGGAATCCCAGCCTGGTGTTATTTGTATGACCGTATGGGTTTCGCCTAAGGTCTTGGCCCTGACTATGGAGTTCGCTAAGGGATCCGAAATACTGAAGTTGAAGAACGGCTTTTGGGCAGCGGCGGACATAGAGTTGGCGCTGCGTGCGAACACCACCGAATTAGGCAGGTGCCAGTTTCGGTGAACCTGTTGAGTCAGCATCCGCTCCAGATTGCGCGGGCTCTTGAATACAGGCTCGGGCGCTGTGAAAGGGCTTTCCAGCTTCAAGAGATTGTCCAATTGCACCCCGACATTCACAAAACCGCCGATGGTATTATAAGATCCGGCAATGCGATCGTGGCCATGCTCATATCGTATGGTGAACGTTCCGTTTTTGGTTGTAAGATCTCCGCCCGTGCGCCAACCGTAAACTTTCTCGCCAATGTCGAACTGATAGCCTACCGCCTTCAATCTCAGGTCAAAAGCCTGGTTGAATAAAGATTGAGAATAGCCTGCTTCCACATCGTAGCTTCCGCGGCCATTCCGGAAGACATTGACGAGCACATCGCGATTGAAAATGTCGCCGTAATAATTAAAATTCAGGTCAACGGCCGAATCACCTCCAAGAACAGCGGCCATTTCCAGACCAAGGCCGCCGGAGGAATACCATTGACCAAACACTTTCGTGGAATCGTAGAAACCGTTCAGGCCCAAAAATGTATTGCCGTTCACCAATTTTCTGAACCCGCCGCCAAGCGAAATATCTATTCTGTACTCCGCCGCGGCATTCGGGCGACGCCAGAAGTCCTGGTTTTCGAAATGGGCCTCACCGAACAATATAGAGCCTTTGCCCGCATTGACAGGGAGCAAATAATCCGCTGTAAACCTGCCTGTCCTTATGTTTGGCCCAATATTGTACAGAAAACCAAGCTGGAGATTCGGGACTAGAGAAGTCAGCCAGGGGAACATCGAACTGGAGAACGGCACGGAATCCAACTCGGCGATTTGTCCTGAACCAGGCGGGTTCGGCCGCGGCGTATCAATTACACTGCGAAGTTCAGATGGTCCCATTGGGGATTGTGGGAGATCAGCAGAAAAAACCGGTAAGCAAAAACCGAGGCATGCTGATAGCACAACTATCAGAACACGGATTTGCGCTGAAGGCATTGAGGACTCCACACCCGACATTACATACGGAATAAACCCTAAGATTTAAGTGGCATTATTGACGGAGATTTTGGCATGAATTTTAGCATGTTTTCGTATTAAAGCCAAGTAATTTATATGGTCTGGCTCAATCATACTGAAATTAATGTTTAGTATCAGCAGCAATTATTTGCGTAGGACTGATTTGAATGACGAGGTCTTGGAGGTCGATCGAGATACAATTAGTAAGAGCGGTTAAAGAACATCTTGTTTCGGCATTTGTGATACTCATGTGGGTGCCGATGCGGCAACATTTCACTCCGCGTCCAAAGCATCTCGGACCGATTGCAGAAGCTGTCGCATATCATACGGCTTGGCAACCAAACCCTTTGTGGCTTTTTCAAGTGCTTCCCGCGTCAGAGAATCCGGTGAAAATCCTGTTGCCACCAACACCCTCACGCTTGGATTCAGCTTCTGCATTTCCTGCAGACATTGCCTTCCACTAATTTCGGGCATGATGAGATCGAGTATCACGAGGGAGATGTTGGGCTGCTCCTTCTTGTAAAGCGCCAAAGCCTCTTTTCCATTGGCCGCGGTAAAAACACGATACCCTGAGCGTTCAAGAATCCGCTGTCCCAAATCTCTCACGAGGTCTTCGTCGTCCACCAGCAGAATTGTCTCTTTGCGACCTAAGGGTGGTGCATGCTCTGCAACATCCTCCGGCTGTTCATCTGGCTCTATGGCAGAAAAGTATATTCTGAACGTTGTACCCCGACCGATTTGACTTTCGCACGTAACGTGACCGTTGTGTTGCTCAACGATGCCTCGCACAACGGACAGGCCCAGGCCGGTTCCTTTGCGCGAATCTCTCATCTTTGTGGTAAAGAAGGGCTCGAATATTCGCTCCAGGGTTTCCTGGTCCATTCCTTGGCCTGTGTCCGAAACACCGAACATTAAATAAGGACCCGGCTTCACTTCGCCATGGGCTCGGCAGTACTCTTCGTCCAAAAGGACATTCTTCGTTTCGATGGATAAACGGCCTCCTTCCGGCATAGCCTCTGCCGAATTCAGCGCAAGGTACATCATCATCTGATCCATTTGTGAAGGGTCTGCGCTGATCAGCGCCGGTTGATCGACCAGGTCCACCACTATGTCAATCATCTTAGGCAAGGTTCGGGACAGCAATTTCTTGAGCTGCTCAATTTGGTGGTTCAGATTCAATGGGACAGGCTTCATCTCCGCCTGCCGGCTGAATACCAGCAGCCTCTTGACCAACTCCGCGCCGTTAAGAGCCGTCTGAGCTATCTTCTGCAGATCGTCATATCCTGCCTGGCCTTCTTTCTTGTCCAAAAGGAGCATCTCGGAGTAACCGAGTATTACGGTAAGCATGTTGTTGAAATCGTGAGCGATGCCACCGGTGAGGGTACCAATTGCTTCCATTTTCTGCGATTGCAGAAGTTGGTTCCTGTACTGCTCGCGCTCTGCTTCCGCTCTCCTCATTTCCGTGATGTCCATGACGACCGCTATAAGGCCCGCCACTTTCCCAAATGAGTCGGTGAACGTCGACTTGTAGAACACCACATTACGCTCTGCCCCATCCGCACGAATCATTTTATACTCATAAATCTGAACCCCCGGATTATTAAACAGATCCTGGTCTCGTCGCCTATATTCATCCGCGACTTCTGGGGGAGCAATATCGTACACGGTTTTTCCAACAATCGAATCAGCGGGAAGGCCCAGGAACTCCTCACAAGCTGGATTGCAGCCCCAGTACCTACCGTCCACGCCCTTGTAAAAGACGGGATTGGGAATTGCCTGCATGAGATTCTGCACGAATTGGAGGTTATCTCCGAGTGCTAGCTCGGCGAGCTTGCGCTTGGTGACATCGGAGGAAATGCCGTCGGCAAAACACACCCCGTCTTTTTCGTAAGGGGCTAAAGCTCTGTCTCGCAGCCATATCAGCGTCCCATCTTTTCGCCGGACCCTGTACTCAATTTCAAAGGGCAATCGATCCTTGAAGAGGGCGTCAAAAGCCTTTTTCACTTTTTCGGCATCCTCGGGGTCTATTCTGCTCAACCAGGAATTGCGCCCATTTTCACAAAGCTCTTCCGAAGTAAATCCCAGTATGCTTTCCACATTGGAGCTGACGAAGGTAGTGTTACCGTAGCTATCGGTAGTCCAGACAATATCCGGAATGTTCGTCACGAGGGACCGATATTTCTGCTCACTTTCTCGTAGCGCCGAATCTGCGCTACTAACGGCGGCTTGGACATGCCGCGCAACCGCGCTCATCAGAAAAGCTACCAGCGCTGCTGTCAAGACCGCTGTGACACCTACCGAGACCACCCTGTAAGGTGCATCCGCCCGTGAGATTACCGTCAGAGTGAACCAGCCCCCCACCAATATGATTGCGATGGAACCCGGTACTGCCATTCGGGTGAATCGAGCGAATACGGAATCACTCACCGCTAAGCGAAAAAGTAGAGAATCCGGTCCATCGAACAGCAGACCGACCCCAAGCAGAATAAACCCAATGGCCGTCGGCAGGGCAACGGGGATGAGCTTTCCACCATAGAGCAGAGGAGTGCCAAACCAGTAGCCGATAGCCAGAACAGCCGCAACGCCAAAGACTAGAAGAGCGAGTCCTTGGGACACCAGGTTCCGCGAACGAGCATCCGACAACCGAGGAAAGGGGGGCCAAGTAGCCAGGGACAGTAGGACAAACAGCACCGAGGTCAGCGGCGACATCCGGCCAACTGCCACCCCTTGCGAAAAGGTGGTTTCCGGCGCGATCCATCGCTCTATGTCCAGACGCCACTCGGATACAAATTGGATGAAGAGAATGGCACTGAAAATCAACACAAAGCCTGCCATCAGGGGCATGGCGACCCTGAGCACTTGGTTTGTGGATCCTCGCCGATGGCAGAGCAGGACCAGGCCGAGGAACGCAAAGCACAGGGCCGTGGCAGGAGCCATAGGCACAAACTGGATTTGGACACGGGCAATTTGCAGGGACTCGGCCGCCCACTCGGCCAGCACGACCAAACCGAGAACCGTCGAAAGCACCGCGGCCGCAGGCGTCACGGAGGTCACGACTTTTCCTCCGAGATTGGCCTTAAGGTGAGCGCACATTGCCCTATGTCTCCACCAGGGAAGTGATTAGTCCGTCGAGCTCATCCGGTCCGGCTAAACCTTGCCTGCTGCTCCAGCGCCGGCATTCGGCGAAGCTCGAGCAGCATCCTGGGCCATTATGATCCCATTCTATGAGATCAAGACCTCCGAAACCGTCCCGCGTACGATATGTTTTGACATTCCACCCGCCCGGGAGGTTCTGAGGAAGGCAGGAATTAGGCGAGCCAAAGCTTCATACATGTCCGCCCCACTTCGACCATACCAGAGGAGAAAAACCAAGTCAAAGGACGGACTGGTTGAGGAAATAAGTGCACAGCACCAGGAGCTGCCTTGTCTCGAAAACTGCCGGTTCCGGAAATCAATGATTATTGTTTGAGCAATAACAATTTCCTGACCGAAAAGTTCGGTTTACCGGAGGTATGGCGTGTCATGCCGGAACAACAACCAATCGATATCATATCCGACACAATGGCACTGACCAGTCTCAATAATACCAAGAACATCATCTTGATGGCTGCCGAGATGGTCGGAGGTTTTGACGAGGCAGCATTCAAGGCGGCAGTGAAGGAAGCATGCGAGCGGTTCCCGGAACTCACGAGTGTCCTGAGTCAGACCCGCAACGGTCGCAGGTTTTATCTGTCCAGAGAATACCGCCCGGCTCTGGAGATTCCTGTATTTATGTCCGAGATCCCGGACTGGAACGGGTTTCAGGCAGGGCTGAACCTCCTTATGTTCCATCTGGCCCCTCGACTGGACAGGAATTGGGACCTTTGGAAGGAGCCGCCGATCGAAATACACGTATTGCGAGCGGCAAACGAGCACTTTGTAATGGCATTCCTCATACATCACGTCGTCGCCGATGCGGCAATGGCCTTACGGATTATAACGGAAATACTGGTTCGGTATCACAAGATCGTTAAGGGAGAGACGCCGACTTGCCTGAGCATCCCGCACGTGTTCTCCACTTCTCGCAAAAGAAGAGAGCCGGTCACTCGGAAGTTCGGATGGAAAGATTTCTGGTCACAATTACGGCGGGATTTGGCCAATCGGAAACAAAAGCCACAGCAGCCTCATGGAACAGGCAACAAAAAGGACCCCAGCGAGTGGCATGTGAAAAGGGTCCTGTCTCTCGAAGGAACCGACAGAGTCATGGGGAGTTTTGCGCAAAACGACGCTCGCTTTGTGGACCATCTGATTGCTTGCGCAAACATGTCTTTGGACAAATGGAACGCAGATCGGAACATTTCGCCCGGACTCATCACCACTGCGGTAACCGTAAATATGAGGGAAAGATTCGGCGGGACATCGGAAAAGAATTATAGCTCCGTTATCTTCTTTCGCTCCAACCCTGGAGACAGAGAGAGTCATACGACATTCGTCCGTCAGTTGGCGCAGGCTCGGCACAGGCAGCTAAGTAGGCGAGTCGATCTGACTGTGCGAAAGTCAATCTCCCGGGCAGCTCGTTTCCTTGCTGTGTTCCCGCTTTGGATAAGACGCCGGATTGCTCACAAGTTCATGCAGCATCAGCGCTATTCTTTCTCTATCGGGTTCCTCGGGGTTGTCTGGCCTGAATTCAAAGAAGGAACTCTGGGGGAAGATTCCTGCCTGGTCAAATTGGGCGACGCAAACATCATCGACGTCCATGGCACCGGTTACAAAATAGCCGGTAACGCGTCCGTAAATGTGTACGCATACATCTATCGAAGGCGCCTCCACCTGGTATTGACCTCGTCCGCGGCTCTGTTGACCAGGCAAGAGTGTGAGGACTTCATGGAAGTGCTTGTGCGGAGCATTTTTGATGCGGCACATCTCTCCCGGGATTCTGTAGGGGAATCGCAATCCGTTGCCGGTAGGCGATTCCTGGTCCATCCAGTTGCAGTGAAGAACTCCATGGACGAACAAGGATTATTTTTCAAATAGCTTACTGTATTGCCCGTAACCCTCCTTTTCGAGGTTGTCTTTGTGAATGAAACGAAGCGACGCGGAATTCATACAATACCGTAGGCCCGTGGGCTTTGGCCCGTCATTGAAAACGTGCCCGAGGTGGGAATCGCCTTGCTTGCTCCGTACCTCGGTGCGGGTAGTGAAAAAGCTTCTGTCCTCTTTTTCGGCTACGTTACCCGGTTCCAGCGGCTTGGTGAAGCTCGGCCATCCTGTCCCGGACTCGAACTTGTCCAGAGAGCTAAAAAGGGGTTCACCGGAAACAATGTCCACATAAATTCCCGGCTCGTGATTGTTCCAATACTCGTTTTTGTAGGCCGGTTCGGTACCCTCCTCCTGCGTCACTTGATATTGCAAAGGGGTTAGCTTTTTCTTCAGTTCTTCTTTGCTCAACTTCCCCGGCTTTTGAGGGTTTTCAGCCTTGTCTTTCTGTCCCATGTCCCCTCCCCACACTTTTTCCAAGTATTTGTCGCGGCCGGAATTGGCCCTGTAGAATTTGTATCGCAGCGGGTTCTTCTTATAGTAGTCCTGGTGATACTCTTCCGCTTTGTAAAATGGCGAGGCTTTGAGGATCTCGGTCACTATGGGTTTGGCGTATTTCCCCGATTTTCCCAATTCCTCTTTGGATTTCTCAGCCAGCCGTTTTTGGTCGTCGTTATGATAGAAGATCGCGGATCGGTACTGTGGCCCTCTGTCAACGAACTGGCCGTTCTGGTCGGTCGGATCTATCTGTCTCCAGAACACATCCAGAAGCTTCGAATAATCTGTTACCGACGGATCGTAGGTGATCTCTATGACTTCCACATGGCCCTTTTGCGCGTAATCCTCATAGGTCGGCTTGTCCCCCGTACCGCCTGCATAGCCTGATACTACTTGCACAACACCGTTCAGTTTTTCGAATGGCGGTTCCATGCACCAGAAACATCCGCCTGCAAAGGTCGCTTTCTCATATTCTGCCCGCGCGTTCACGGTCACCGCCAGGAACGCGATCAAACAAAAGCCTATAAGCAATGCCTTCATGAATATTGTCATCATAGGTACAACCTCATTTTTACATTCTAATGGTTAATGTAAGACTCGCGCGGGTCGTTGGCAAAATGTTCGTAGAACCTGATGAAAAGAGGCTCAGGAGAGATCCAAACGGCGTGACCCTGTCAAATTAGTCCAGAGATAATCCCACAAGGTTGTAAACGGCCATGATGGTAGAAAAGGAGCTGGATGAAGGTGAGCCGCGAGATGAGGATGCTTATTACACAATGCATTGTTAGCTTAGATCTGCTTCGAACGGACCGGTATGGCAAAAGGCCTACGATGCTCGTTGCCAGGGTTCGCAAGGGAACCCTTACCTTCGGGGCTCTGCCCGTAAACACATGTCATTTCAACCCAGTCAGGAAGGTCCGAAGATTTCTACGCCATGTCAGCGCCTTCGACCTCTTTGCGCTCCACGTAATAGACTTCGACACGTTCCGGCTCTTCGAGCAGTTCCCCAATTTTCACTGCAATTTGGTTTCTCTTTTCGCTGGCCCGCCACGCCTCCCATCCGTTTGCATCTGTCCAGGTGCTGATGACCAGGAATCTGTGGGGATCCTCGGCAGAAATGAGTGTTTGTCCTGAGACGAAACCCCGACGAAGCGTGCCCACTGCCCTGAGTTCCTTAATCAATTGGTGAGCCGCTTCTGCGGTGCCTTCTTTGAACTTTCTTTCGGTCAACACTTTGATTGCCACGGTCTCCTCCCTTCTCCCCGCCCTTCCAAGGGGAATGCCGCCGGCTTCTCACGGTTTTTGACAAATGTTCGCGGATGCAGTGATCAAAATTAATGATTCCAATCTACCACGTCGCGAGAGGAAGTGTGAAACGGAATTTGCAGGCGTTTGGTAAGAAATGGTTTCAAGAGCTGCGACTTTCCGGGAAGAGTTTCCGGGGAGGCCCTTTTTGCAAAAAGGGCCTCCCCGGACCCCTCCCCAAAAACTCTCATTATTTTGCACCATTGCCGCTGCGGCGACAATGGTGTGGTGTAAGCAACCCCGATGTCGACTCCATGCCAGACAGCTTTGCGAGCACTTGTAACATTCCCGAATACTCGAGAGGCTTTGCCAGAAAAACCCCCCAAATTCTTTGTCGCGACCTCAGCGCTCTCTGCGTTCTCCGCGGTGAAACCTCATTCTGCTCGGCAAAAAGGACTTGACTCTACTAATAGACCGGTCTATTGTGATGCTGCCGGTTATTGCGGAAAGGACGGATAAATGGGGAAAGACAACACCAGAACACGCCTTATCGAAGCGGGCGCAAGACTGGTTCATGAAAAAGGGTTTAATCATACAGGGGTCCAGGAGATTCTCCGGGCATGTGAAGTGCCGAAGGGCTCGTTCTACTTCTATTTCCAGAGCAAAGAGGAATTCGGGATGGCAATTGTGGACCACTTCTCGGAGTTCATAGGCGACAGAATGGATATGCATCTCGGTAATGAGTCTTTGCCTCATGTTCAGCGGCTAAAGAGTTTCTTCGACGAGATGATGGAGTACTTCCGCCATGAGGGCTGCGCTCGCGGATGTCCCATCGGCAACCTGGCTCAGGAGCTTGCGGACCTGAGCAATACCTTTCGGGAGAAGTTGAAGCAAGCACTTGATGCAATGGAAGCCAAGCTGGGCGCCTCCCTTCAAGCTGCTCGGGATCGTAATGAACTTCCGAGCGGCATTGACCCGAAGGAGGCTGCCAATTTCATTTTGAATAGTTGGGAAGGCGCTCTGACTAGGATGAAAACCGAAAAGAGCATCAACCCCCTGGTAGTCTTCGACAAGATGATTTTCGGCCTGTTGCTTGGTTCACGTGTTCAGTAGTTCGGTGACCCATCATGCCGTTCATTCAGGTACCCGAAGCTTACGAGAGCTTTCCCGTGGCACCGGCACACTGCCGGTTGCTCGAAACTCCAAGCACGGGGCCGAAACTCAGGAGAAACAAATGAAACTTGACGATCATCCCACCGTGAAATGGTACCGAGAAAAGGGACAAACGAGAGAAGCGAGTGACGGCTCACTGAAACTTGAGCCCCAAAAGCTCAGAAATCTGTGTATGGAGGCCGGGGCTGATGATGCCGGATTCGTGGATATCGACCGCCCCGCGATCGCGGATCAGAGGGAAGACCTTCTCGACGCGTTACCGGGGACCAAGACGCTGGTATGCGCTATCTACCGTCTCAACCGAGAGCATCTGCGGACCCCCGCTCATTCCATAACCAATTTGGAGTTCCAACAAGCCTGGAAGACCGCAAACGAGAAGGCCCGCACTACTGCGCTCCACTTGCAGAAGCTTGGGTTCAGGGCGCTCAACGTTCCCGTAGGATTCCCAATGGAGATGGATCGCTGGCCGGAAAGGCCGTGGCTTACGGTGGATAAGATTAACGCGGTGGAGGCCGGCCTCGGCCGGATGGGTTGGAACCGACTGTTGTTGCACCCTAAGTTCGGCTCCAGCGTGGTTTTGGGGACGGTGCTTACCGACGCTGAACTCACGTCGTACAATACGCCATTGGATCTCAATCCCTGCATAGAATGCAAGTTGTGTGTGTCAGTCTGTCCTGTAGGCGCTATTGGCGCCGAGGGACACTTCAATTTTCCGTCGTGCTACACGCATAATTACAGAGAGCGGATCGGTGGCTTTGTAGACTGGGTTGAAAGAATAGTGGCCAGCCGCAGTGTCAAAGACTATCGCAAGAAGGTGAGCGCTTCCGAGACCGTCTCCATGTGGCAGAATCTTTCCATGGGTGGCCAGACCAGATGCGACAGATGCATGGGGGTCTGCCCTGCGGGGGAAGAAGTCATAGGGGAGTATTTGGAAGATCGAAAGGGATACATTGATGAGTCGGTAACCCAAAAGCGTAAGAAGGTGGAAACCGTCTATGTAGTCTCGGGGTCTGATGCGGAGGCTTACGTGAGAGAGCATTTTCCGCACAAGACGATCAAGCGTGTTTCAAACGGCATACGCCCCAATTCTGCCGCAATGTTCCTGAAGAGTCTTCCGATTGCGTTTCAGCGGGGCCAGGCTAAGGGGCTCAACGCCACCTATCATTTTTCATTTACCGGCGCTGAGAGCTGCAACGGCACTGTAACAATTCGGGACCAGACTGTGACGGTCCAGGATGGCCTCTTGGGAACGGCAGACCTCCACGTCACTGCGGACAGTCGGACCTGGATCAAGTTTTTGGCAAAGGAGACCGGGTTGCCCTGGGCGCTGATTTCCCGAAAGATCCGGATAAAAGGATCGCCCAAGCTAATGAAGGCCTTCGCGAAATGCTTTCCTTCCTAATGAAGCCACGGTTTGAAAACCTGAGCCCTTTGGGCGAACCGATAGGCCTGCCGACCCCCCAAGGAGCAAGCCTATGTGATGATGCCATCGCCCCGGGGTTGCACGAAGATCGTCGGGAAAAGCCACCCTCAATTCACATGCGAGATCGTGCTTGACCGGAGAGCGTGCAGAGAGGTACGCTCAGACCCCGGCCTCAACGGGCTTTGTCAGCAACGTGACAGCGGTTTTGCCTCTATGAGGTGACGTGGATTTCCGAAACGGCAGGACAGTGGCTCAATTCAGAGAGAAAGGCCTCATTCATGAAAAAAGAGACCCAGTGTGTGCACAGCGGGGGCTTTCGCGATGGCGTGACCCGCGGAATCAATACTCCGATCTTCACGTCCTCGGCGTACGAGTACTTGGATAGAGAGGATTGCCCCTATCCGCGGTATTTCAACACCCCCAACCTGGATGCTGTGGTGGAAAAGGTGTGCGCATTGGAAGGTGCGGAAAACGGGGTCCTTTTCAGTTCGGGTATGGCTGCCATTAGCACTTCGATTCTCGCGTTCGCAGGCTCGGGCGATCATGTTGTCATGATGGACGAGCTGTACGGAGGGACCCACGCGTTCGCAACGGACGAGTTTGACAGGCTGGACATTTCCTACACTTTCGCGACCACCGACGCGGAATCCATTTGCAGCGCGGCAACCGAACGCACCAAGGTCATCGTCATCGAATCGCCGACCAATCCGCTCCTTGGCATCATCGACATCCGAAAAGTGGGGCGGTTCGCGAGAGAGCGCGGCATCATCACCG
This sequence comes from Desulfomonile tiedjei, assembly GCA_016212925.1. NCBI lineage: Bacteria > Pseudomonadati > Thermodesulfobacteriota > Desulfomonilia > Desulfomonilales > Desulfomonilaceae > Desulfomonile > Desulfomonile tiedjei. Next base: position 52,649 of record JACRDF010000052.1, on the reverse strand, counting down.
TCATGGACAACACCTTCGCTACTCCGGTGAACCAGAATCCTCTCGAACTCGGAATAGACATCGTGGTCCACAGCGGCACAAAGTATCTGGGCGGGCATAGTGATCTATGCTGCGGCGTTTCGGTGACGAGCGCAGAACGGGCGACGCGGGTGCGTGCACTGGCACGGCACCTGGGCGGTAGCCTTGACGCGATGGCATGTTATCTGCTCGAACGGAGTTTAAAGACCCTGGCTTTGAGGGTCGAGCGGCAGTCCGAGAATGCTCTGCGAATTGCGCTGGCTTTACAAGGGCATCCGGCCGTAGCGCGGGTATTCTACCCCGGCCTGCCCGATCTCCCGGGGCATGATCTTGCCAAAGCGCAGATGAAGGCGTACGGCGGAATGCTTTCCTTCGAGGTCCGTGATGGACAGGGCGACCCGTCGGCTTTCTTGAGGCGGCTGCGCATTATCAAACCTGCATTGAGCCTCGGCGGCGTTGAAACCACCATTTGCTGCCCCGCAGTCACCTCTCACGTCAAAATCTCCGCCGCGGAGAGGCAACGCATCGGGATTAAGGACAGTCTCATGAGGCTGTCCGTTGGGATCGAACATCCTGACGATATTATAGCCGATTTGGACCAGGCACTGACCGCTGGATAGGCTTATACCAGTTCGATATTATTTTCGTAACATATGTGATGTGATCTGTCGTTGCGAGGAGTGAAACGACGAAGCAATCTCAGTAGTGAGAGATTGCTTCGGGCTTGACGCCCTCGCAATGACAATTGTCGGCAATGTTGTATTCTTTACGGCGAATCGGTATTAACTGGAGATCTGACTTACTTGCATTCTTTGCAGTGGTTGACGACCTTTCCTCCCTCTTTCTCGCACTCGGCTTTCGTATGTATTTTGTCGCAGTCGCCTTTTCCATGACAGCAATATACCTTGGGCTCTTTTGCGGCCTTCGGATCAGAGGACGCTTGATGCGCCACAGCCCACGAAACGGCAAGAAGTGCAATTGATAGAAACGCGACCAATACAAAAAGTTTCCTCATGATTTCCTCCTTGAATAGCTTGTTTTTTAGTGTCCAAACCGCTTTTCGGCATTTGAATTGGTTCAAAGCCATCGAATAGAGTCCATATCAAATCGCTTTCAAACGGCGAAGATCAGTTCAAGACACAATCGGCACTGACCTGGTTCCCAGGTCAGTGGCACCCAACAACGTCGATGTTCCACGGCTTTGGGTGCCACGGACCTGCGCAAGTAGGTCCGTGATCCTTCATTGAAGTATTCTGCGTCTGATTGCAGATTGGTATTTCTCTCACAAACTATTTGTCGGCTGCTCCTCCCTGCCGTTGGACCCGTTTTCAAGCAGGGCATAAAGCGCGGGCAAAACCAGCAAAGTCAAAACCGTGCTGGAAATTAAACCTCCGATCACGACCGTAGCGAGCGGCTTCTGGACTTCTGCGCCTGTTCCCGTAGCAATCGCCATGGGGACAAATCCCAGCGACGCGACAAGAGCGGTCATCAGCACCGGGCGGAGCCTCGTTAGCGCACCCTGCGTGATTGCGTCATACACGGACTTGCCTTCGTCCCGCAATTTGTTGATGAACGTGACCATGACCAGACCATTTAGCACCGCCACTCCCGACAGGGCTATGAATCCCACCGCGGCTGATATGGAAATGGGGATGTCCCTGATCCAGAGCGCAGCAACTCCTCCTGTAAGAGCAAGCGGTACGCCGGTGAACACCAGCAAGGAGTACTTTAAGGAGCCAAACGCAACGAACAACAGAGCCAAAATCAAAAAGAGCGCCAGAGGCACGACAATCTGGAGCCTCTTTGCCGCAGAAATAAGTTGCTCAAACTCGCCTCCCCAGGTGATCCAGTATCCCGCGGGGAGATTGATGGAATTTCTTATTACACCCTGCGCTTCTTCGACGAACGATCCCAGGTCACGGTCTCGCACATTGGTGGTTACCACGACTCGACGTTTGCCGTCTTCCCTGCTTATTTGGTTGGGCCCGTTCACCACGACGAGATCGGCGATGGACCCCAGCGTTACAAAGGAGCGTTGCTTTCGATCTTCGGTCATTCCGGCCGTAGAAACCAGCCCTTTGCCCGCCAATTCCTGTTTCGGCATGGGCACCGGGAGCCGCTTCATGGCCTCCAGATCGGTGCGCAGGTCCTCTTGAAGGCGGACGACTATATCAAATCTGCGGTCACCTTCAAAAACCTGTCCTGCGGATTTTCCGCCCACCGCGATTTCAACCACTTCCTGTACGTCGGACATGTTAAGTCCATATCTGACCATTTCGTCACGCTTGATCTTGACGGTAAGAATCGGAAGCCCCACCACCTGTTCGACCTTTACGTGGCTCGCTCCCGGTATCTTCTTCACACGGGCGGCAACCTCCTCAGCCTTGTCGAGCATGACATCCATGTCATCTCCAAAGACTTTGACCGCGACGTCGCTGAGGACCCCCGCCAGCAAATGGTTGAAACGCATCCGAATCGGCTGGCTAAATTCGAAGTTCGCACCCGGCAGCTTGTTCGCCTCAGCCTCGATTTGCTTGACAAGATCGTCTTTGTCCAACGAAGGATCAGGCCAGTCGTTTCGCGGCTTGAGCATCATTGTTTTGTCTCCGATGCTCGGCGGATGAGGTTCGGTAGCCACCTCGGATGTGCCCAGGCGGCCAAAAATGGTCTCCACCTGAGGAAAAGCAGCCAGTATGGTCTTTTCCACCAGAGATTGGGACTCAATGGCCTGCGACAAACTGGTGTCGGGAACTCTCAGCGTATGAACCGCGATATCGCCTTCGTCGAGAGTCGGCACGAATTCTCGGCCCATGCGTGTGGCAGCGAGGAAACTCACGGCCACAAGCACCACAGCCGTTACAACCACAAAATAGCGATAGCGAAGAGCCATCCCCAGAATCGGTGTATAAAGTTCCTTGGCCCAACCGGTCACACGATTGTCCTTATGGGACATACCTGAGGACAGAAAAAGGGTGACCGCAGCGGGCACGAAAGTGAAAGATAGGATAGTGGCGCCCGTCAAAGCCAAGAGCACGGTCAATGCCATAGGCGTGAACATTTTCCCTTCAACGCCTGTCAGAGTCAGAATCGGCAAGTACACTATCATGATGATTAGCTCGCCAAAGAGCATGGGCTTTCTGACTTCCTGCGACGCCTCCCAGATAATCCCTACTCGTTCACTGCGATCGGGCGGCCGCCCAAGGACCGCCTGGGCCTCGGCGACTTTGCGCGCGCAGTTCTCGACGATTACCACGGCACCGTCCACGATAATCCCGAAGTCGATGGCGCCCAGACTCATCAGATTCGCGCTCAGCTTGCTCGTAGCCATTCCTGTTGCCGTAAACAACATGGACAGAGGTATAACTAAAGCAGTTACAAAGGCAGCTCTGATATTTCCCAAGAAAAGCAGCAAAACGATGATTACGAGCACGGCCCCTTCAGTGAGGCTCTTTCGCACCGTGTCAATGGTCTTGTCCACCAACGCAGTACGGTTATAGACTGGTTTGGCAACCACCCCTTTCGGCAAGGACCTATTTATTTCCTCCAGTTTTTTTGCTGCCCTTTCCGACACGATCCGGCTGTTTTCCCCTATGAGCATGAAAACCGTGCCGAGGACCGTTTCTTCCCCATCCTTGGTTGCAGCGCCCGTCCGGAGTTCCTTGCCCAAATGGACCTTTGCAATGTCTTTTATGAATACCGGAGTTCCATGGAAGCTTTTGACAATGATGTTCGCGATGTCCTCAACGCCAGCGACCTGGCCGGGTGCCCGTACGAGATACTGGCCGCTGCTCCGTTCCACGTACCCTGCTCCGACATTGGCGTTGTTGGCTTCAAGCGCGGTGAGCACGTCTTTGAATGTCAGCTCTAATGAAATGAGCTTGTACGGGTCCGGTGTAACATGGAATTGCTTGTCGAATCCGCCGATGGTGTTTATCTCGGTTACCCCGGGCGTGTTGCGCAGTTGCGGCCTGATGATCCAATCCTGAATCGTTCGCAAGTCGGTCAAGGTATAGGCCGTGCCGTCGGGTTTTGTCGCGCCGGGCAGCGCCTCGACGGTCCACATAAAGATTTCTCCCAGACCGGTTGAAATTGGACCCATCATGGGCTCTATTCCGGCCGGAAGCTTTCCCTTAATTTCCTGTATCCTCTCGCTTACCAGTCGCCTGGCGAAATAAATGTCGATGTTGTCTTCAAATATTGCGGTGACCAGGGCAATGCCATACTGCGAGAGCGATCTCGTCTTTACGAGCCCTGGAAGCCCCGCGAGCCCGGTTTCCACAGGAAACGTGATCCGCTGTTCAACTTCAAGGGGTGAAAGGCCGGATGCCTGAGCCGTCACCTGGACCTGAACGTTGGTTATATCGGGCACGGCATCAATATTGATTCGTCCCAAATTATAGATGCCTACTCCGGCCATGATGAGGGTTATACCGACCATAATCCACCGGTGCTCGATGGAAAACTCAAGGATTCGGCCTATCATTCCACGACTCCTAGTGCTGATGGGACATGCCGGCTTTGCCCAGCTCGGCCTTCAGGATGAAACCGTTGCGGGACACGTAGGCCTCTCCAGGCGACAACCCTTTGATCACCTCGGTGAATCGATTGTCGCTCCGCCCGAGTACCAAAGGACGAAACTCATACTCATCTTCATATTTGACGAAGACGCCGGACAGGTTTCGGTGGCTCTGAATTGCATCGGTAAGGACCACTACGGGTGCCGAGACCTCTTCGCTCTCCACTGCGACCTTCACGAACATACCGGGACGCCATTTCTGGTCCGGATTGGGGACCACAACCCGGCCCTTGGCGGTACGCGTCTCTTCACCTACGACAGGGCCGAGGTAGGAGACAGTGCCGGAGGCTTCGAGTCCGGAGGAATCGTACTTGACCGTTGCGCGCTGCCCTAACCGAACTGTGTCCAAATCCTTTGCATATACGGTTATTTCAACCCACACTGTCGAGAGATCAGCGATCATGTATATCTCCGCGTCTTCTTTTACCCACTCGCCCGGTGACAGATGCTTTCTCACGACAACGCCCTCTAACGGTGCTCGGAGGGTGAAGTGCGTTAGGTCTTTCAGAGAGCTTGACGATAGCGATTCAACTTCACTGTCGGACAGGCCCATTGTCATGAGCTTGCGCGCTGCCGCATTCTGTTCGATTTTCTCTTCTAGATAGTTTTTTTGCGCAGTCAGGAATTCCTTTTCCGGGATAGTCTCCTTGTCCCAAAGGCGCTGCGCCCTTTCAAAGTTGTAGCGGGCCAGTTTTTGTCGCTCCAATGCCACGAGATACTTGCTCTTGGCCTCGCCCAGTTCTCGACTGTCAATGACTGCTATGACCTCGCCCGGGTGAACCGTGTCGCCCAAGTTCTTGAGCACCTGGTGGACTACGCCCGGCACGCGGGGCACGATGTGAGTTATCCGGTCCGCATTGAAGACGATCTCTCCCGGCATTTCCTTAACTGATCTAATTTTCCCGGGGCCGGCGGTGTCTGTTTCAAGTCCCACCTTGGTGGCCAGTTGAGGGGTCAGTTCCAGCCGGTCCTCTATTTTCCAGTATTCCCATTCGAACTTCTCGCCCGCTCGTTCCGCAAAGACCTTAACTTCGAAAGAATGCGGTTCCTCCACCTCTTCCCGGCTAAAGAGGAAGTCCTTGTCCGGCACAAGCTCAAAAACGCTCACCCTGTCACCGAGGCGTCTCAACTCGATGGAGACTTTCACCTCCTTGGGATCGAGCCGCTTCTGGTCGTTCGTACAAAAGACCCGAAAGTGCGGAGCGGTCCCTTTCTCGTGGACCAATACTTCGAGCTGAAGATTTCCCTCTTTGAGTATTTTGCCGCCGTTCGGACCTTCGTGTGCGTGGCCCGCATGTTCGCTGCCGTGTGCGCCGTGATCATGACCATCACCGTGATCGTGGCCGCTCCTGGAGGCTTTCTTTGCAGAGAAACTCAGTGCGACCGCCATCAGCAGACCTGCGAAAACTACTGCCAGGATACCGATCAGTTCTTTCCTATTCATGTTGTACTCCCCAGTGGTACCTTTCAGAGGACCGCTGGTGTCGTTAAATCCTCAATGATGTGGAGGCCTGAATGGAGCATTTCCCTTGCCTCCTCAGGGCACGGTAGGCCTTGCCCTTTCACGAGAAGATGCTAGAGGGCGAAAGGTCGTTTTCAAGCGGCAACGGCATCGCCGCCGCTCATCGACTGACACTTCACCGGACAGGCTCTCTAAGTTGATTTTCCGATTCTATCTTTTTCAGAAACTTAGTCGATTCTGCTTCAAGGGCCTTGAAACGCTTATCCTGGGCTTCTTGCCAGGTCTGCACCTGTTTTGCCTTGCGGTCGAGTTCAAACCTGTGATTCCCCGCGGCCAGGGCCGAGTCGAACCACACCGCAACAGTCAGGGCTATCGCCAGTGTAGCAATGAGTCTTCCCATTTCGATGCCTCCTCCAGAGGTGGACAAGCTCCCTGCCTGCCCCACCGATTTTTGGCCGGTCCGATCGAGTTACCCAAGTAGCCCCAATAACCCGATGCTGCGCGACGCAAATCGACGACCCGTCTTGCCGCGGGTTACATCGATCAGGTTAGAGCTTGGCAAAGCCCGTGACGTTTCACGCCACAGCCACAAAAAGTCTTTTCGGAACTTGGGTTGCTAAGAAAAAGATTTGGTCAGATCAAAAGACGGACAGAACGAATGGACGCAAGGGGAGAAAGGAAGGAAAAGGGGCGGGGTTTCCAGGGGCCTAAATCAAGCCCAAAACCCGATTCCGGCTCGCCGCCCACCAAGAGCCCCAGAGGCAAGCCATCCAAAGAGCTTTTTTCTATTGCCCGGCGGCTCCTGGGCACGAACTGTGTCTGATCGCAGTCTCTGAGCCCCGAATCAATACAGCAATGCTCACTAAAGGCTTCTGACGGACTCGAACCGCTGCACAGATAGGCTTTCGCGAGAGACACCAATTGAGCCGGAATGTTGGGTTGCAAAGCCTCTGTTGTCCCGGTCTGCGCCTGGTCCTTCTCATGACGGCATTCATGGGTGTGAAATGCCGCGACCCACAGCATCAGGCCGTAACAGAGGAGCAGCACACACGCATGCATCGGTCTTTTTCTCAAGGCTTTGTTCGCTTTCCGAATGTCCGCCAAACTGCGGCCCAATTTCTGTGCCTACTGCTCGTTATAGGCTGATATGGCGTGTTTGTCAAGCCACGGCAGGACGGCCTTGCGGATTTCGAGCCCCTTTTCAAACACATTGTTCTCCGTGCTGTTCCTCTACAGCGTTCATTCCAATTCACGATCAAACAGGCGGGATTATCGAGGGCCGGCAGGGACGCCGGCCGCTACCCAATACGGGGAGTCGCGGGGCTCTGTTCCCGCCGTGTTTGCTATCATGAAGGCAAGTTTGGCTCAAATTTCCAGACATCCTCTCCGTTGGCGTTGATATGGACCTGAAGATGTCCCCGCCACTTATCGTCGTCTTGTTCAGGGAAATCTTCGCGACAGTGTGCGCCACGACTCTCTTGCCTTCTCAGCGCCCCATCGAGGATGAGACCGGCCACTCTTGTAGCGGAACTCAATTCGAGGGTACTGGCCAGGTCTGAGCCCTCTTGCCCAGCGGCAGCTTCCCCGACCTCTTCGCGTATTTCTTGCACAGCTTCTGATGCTCGAATGAGCCCCTCTCGGTTGCGTATGATTCCGCCATCCTGCCACATGATCTCTCTGAGCCTTTTTCGAAGTTCGGCCACAGTGGGTTTGGCGGTTTCCTTGCTCTCACGGCGGTCGGTCAAACGCGTCAAAATCGATCGCCAATGCTTGTCGCTTCCGTGTTTGGCCCAATCAGCCGCGGAGCTTCCGGCCCTTGCCCCGAAAACAAGGGTTTCGCTCAAAGCATTTCCACCCATCCGGTTCGCGCCGTGGAGCCCACCTGTGACTTCCCCTGCAGCAAACAGACCCTGAACCGATGTTTCCCCGGCGCGGTTGATACTGACTCCTCCCATAGTGTGATGAGCAGCAGGGGCAACCCTCACCGGGCGGGACATCGCTCCACAATTCTCTCCCAGCAAGTGGCTCATGGACGCGGAGAAAGGGTCAATACGCCACTGCTCGTCGGTCAGGTTACTCAGGTCGAGCAAGGCCTCGTGGCCGTTTCGATACATCTCCGTGAAGAGTCCCTGGGACAGGCGATCCCGCGCCCGTTCCCCTGCAGGGCGCTCTTGAATGCCATGCTTTTCGAGAAGGTCTTCGCCTAGCTCGTTCATCAGTCGCCCGCAGTCGGCAAGTCTCGGAGGAATTACCAGTGGTGCCAATCCCGCTTCGGCCAGACACAACGGGTAGAACTGCACAAATTCCAGGTCCTGAAGTACCGCACCTGCTCCAAGAGCTAGTCGATATCCTTCGCCCAGCATGCGCTTCGGATTGTCATTTCGCAGATACAGCGCGGCCGCTCCGCCGGTGGCCAAGACCGCTGCTTTGGCCGTGATGGCAATCCATGTCCCCGATGCCTGCGAATATGCGGTTATTCCGGCAGATCCGCCTTCCATGACCAGATCGGTGGCCAAAAGATTGCCCATGAACTGGGCACCCAATTCCTGAGCCTTTTTGAGAAGACAATGGACGAGCGCCTCCCCTTGCACCGGCGCGCGTCCCCCGGAAAAAAGGTACCCGTTCCGAAATTCACCGGAGATACCCCACCTGCGCAATTCATCCAACCGCAGAGGGGCCTCTGAAACCAGTACCTCAGCAAGTTCTCGTTGGTTTATCCCGCGGCCGGACTGGAGGGTGCGCTCAAGGTGCGCATGAGTTGCGCCTGCATCCACAGAGCCCGCCATTACCCCGGCACTGACACCGGTGCAAGTGGATTTGCCGGGGCTTCCCTTTGAAACCACGCAGACTCCAAGCCCTGCCTCACGCGCCGCTATAGCCGCCCTGAGGCCCGCGGCCCCACTACCAAGCACCAAAACGTCATACGAGAAGTGTTCCAAGTCAACCTCGTCAGTTGCGTCTCATGAATTCAGGAGCGCCCGATATCTCCCGAGTAAGGCCAGCCGGTCCGCAAGCGTGGCATTCGTAGGGAAGGATATGTGCCTGGGGCCGAACATGAACCAATTGCTCGACGCTATTAATACAAGAGGACATTGGAATCAAACCCGATCCGTACAAGACTATACCTTGGGCTCTTTCCACCACGGATAAAAGTCAGGCATATCGTTTGTGGGACTCATCGTGAACTTCGGAGGTCGCTTGTCCAGGAAGCTCCGGACCCCTTCGGCCGCGTCTTTCTCTCGACCGCACCAATACATACACTTGGAGTCAACAAGATGCGTGGACTGCGGGTCCTTTTCCGCGAGACCGTGCCAGAGAAGAGCCTTGCTGAGGGCAACCGAAACCGCTGACGTGCGTTCCGCAATTTCGCTTGCAATTTCCAACGCCTTGGGCAATACGGCCTCACGCGGAAGCACGTAATTGAACAATCCAGGGGCCGCGTTTTCTTCGGCTGGAAAGATTCGTCCGGTGAGTAAGATTTCCGCAGCCCTGGAAACACCCACAATGCGAGGCAGAAACCAAGACGAGCAGGCTTCCGGCACTACCCCGCGGCGCGCAAAAACGAAGCCGATTTTGGCATCCGCTGCAACAATTCGGATATCCATAGGCAGGGTCATCGTAATCCCTATTCCCACGGCATGGCCGTTTATTGCTGCGATAACCGGCTTACGGCAGTTGAAAATTGCCAGGGCGACTTTGCCTCCTCGATCTCGGTGTTCGCTTATCGAGACCTTCTTGCCTTCGTTCTCGGAGAAGTCGAAGGTGGAAGAGCCGTGCGACAGGTCTGCTCCTGCACAAAAAGCCTGGCCCGCTCCGGTGACAACGACGGCTCGGACCGAGTCGTCTTGATCCGCGTTGACGAAAATCTCCAGCAGGTCCCCGGCCATATCCGGCGTGAACGCGTTCATCTGCTCAGGGCGGTAAAGTGTTACCGTGGCAACGCCTCTGTTTACCTCGTATCGGGTATGCTTCAAATCCATTGCTTGGCTCCATTTTTCATTTATCGCGGTCCTCAAGTTTGGTCATGTTGATGGTGTCTTGGGCAAACTAAGCCTTCTCGTGACGTTCGCTGTTACTTACTACCACAATAAGCCAGCTATTAGGAATAAGCCAAATATTTGACTGTTTTTCTTGACAGCGTACCCAGCGTATGGCATAGAGGTCAAAGGAAATCCTATCCCTTTGAAGCTCCAATAGAGGACTCTTGCCTTGTTTCACGAGGTCCGACAAAACAAGGTCTCCTTGAACATCATCTCTCAGATCCGAGAAGCTATACTCAGTGGAACGCTCAATCCGGGTGACAGACTGCCACCTGAGAAAGAGTTGGTGAGCAATTTCGGGGTGAGCAAGCATTCCCTTCGGGAAGCCATCCGGGCCTTGGAGGCGATGGGTTTTCTCGAAGTGCGCAAGGGCGCGGTCGGCGGGGCGGTGGTGCTGGAAGTGGACATGAAGATCACCAGGGAGTCCATCTCCAATTTTCTCTATTTCAAGAACGTTTCCGTACAGGACCTGTCAGAGGTCCGGAAGATCTTTGAGCCTCATTTGGCCCGGCTGGCAGCCGAACATTTGAGCGAGAAGGATTTGGATGATCTGGCGGCTACACATCAGGCCTGTTTGCAAGCCATCACGAGTGGCGCCCCTATATATGCGCATGAGATAGCTTTTCACCGCATAATTGCCAGGGCAAGCGGAAACCCTGTCTTCATACTCATTCAGGATTTCGTCAATAGTGTGCTGGAGGACAGCAAGCGACATCTCAGGCCGGGGCTGAGTTCCAGCGAAGAAGTATTCAGGGCCCACGACCGCATTTTCGAGGCAATTCGGGCTCGCGACCCTGAACGCGCGGCGGCGGAGATGTACGATCACGTGTGTCAGGTTGAGCGCTCTCTGGGAGAACTCCAAAGGCAGAGGGACGAGGACCTGAAAATGAGAAAGCTAAGTGCTGTGGGCGCTACTGCGAGTGCCGCAAATCATCTCAACATTGAAGAGATCCCATAGCCTCGAATGAGAAATCGTTCACCGGCGGGCGTGGCCGAATGTTTTTTGGCAAGCGAGCGTGGCGGAGGTATCAACTCTTCGCCGGACGCGGCCTCAGATTCCTAAAGTAAACTATCAAACAGAAATTGTTGGATGCACCGATAGCCCCGTGCAATGGGTTTCCTCACAGATCTCGGGAGGAGGTCAGAAGATGGCGCAAGCCTTTAAGGATTTGCATTGGCGCAGGGACATTCCCCTGAAAGAATACCTGGTCCCGGAGACCCTATCTGAGGCCCTCCGGATGCTGGGAGAGCGCAAAGGTCGGGCCAGGACAATAGCTGGAGGCACGGATGTCATAGTGGAGCTTCGCAAACGCGACTACGAGGTGGATGCCCTGGTTGACATCAGCAGGATTCCGGGGATGGGCGGAATTGACCTCCAAGGAGACGATATAATTATTGGCGCTCTGGCTACCCACGCCCAGGTCGCGGCTTCCCCTCTCATAAAGGAAAAAGCGGGACTTTTGGCTTCCGCGTGCGCCGCCGTGGGCTCCCCCCAAATCCGCGGGATAGCCACCGTGGCCGGAAATCTAGTCAGCGGCCGGCCCGCTGCTGATTCCAGCATCCCTTTATTGGCCTTGGACGCTCGAGTGACTATCGCCTCTACCAACGGAGACCGAGTGGTAAAGCTCCAGGAGTTCTTCTTGGATTTGGGAAAGACCGCGGTGGATCCCAGTCGCGAAATCCTGACTCGAATCGAATTCAAGCCGCTGGGGCCCAACCAAGGATGCAGCTTCCAGCGCCTGAGCAAGCGAAAAGCCCTGGCCCTGCCAATGCTGGTATGTGCGGTGGTGGTGACGACAGACCCGGCTAAGCAGGCCATAACCGAATCAGCTATCGCTTTGGGTCCGGTGGCTCCGGTACCGTTTCGTGACAAGCACATTGAAGACTTGATTAAGGGCAAGCCGGCCACTCTCCAAACCCTGCAAGAAGCTTCTGAAAACACTTGTGTCCACTGCTCCCCCCGAGGCAGCCTCCTGAGAGGTTCGAGCGAGTACCGGCAGGAAATGGTAAAAGTTCTCGTGAAGAGAGGCTTGCGAAAGGCTCTGGAGCAGGCGGGCTGCACTCTGTAATAGGAGATTTGGTAATGAGCGGTATCCAGTTTTCATTCAAATTGAACGGACGGACCGTCGAGGTGGCGGTTAGCCCCGGCACCCTGCTGGTTGACCTCCTCAGAGAGAATTTCGGTCTGACCGGAACCAAGGCGGGGTGTCGCCAAGGAGAATGCGGCGCTTGCACGGTACTGGTCGATGGAGAAGCTTACAATTCCTGCTTGATCCCTGCGCTCAAGGTGCAAGGCCGAGAGGTTACCACTATAGAAGGATTGCAGAATGCCGACGGATCGTTGGATCCCCTCCAGGAGGCGTTTATGGACGTGGGTGCGGCGCAATGCGGTTTCTGCACGCCCGGGATGATCATGAACGCGAAGGCCCTTTTGAGCAGAAATCCGAACCCGGACGATAAGGAAATCAGGAAAGCCCTATCCGGCGTCCTTTGCCGCTGCACCGGTTACCGCAAGATCGTCCAGGCAGTCAAGAATGTGGCCTCCAACGGCCGGTCCTAGACCCTGCTTTGCAAGGGTAAGCCTTTCCGCACAAGGAAGGTGCCATGTCTAAGAATAGCGATGAGAAGAAAAAGGTTAAGGTCCTAACCAAAGAGAGGACCGATTTCTTGCCGTTGATCAGGTTCAGGGAAGCCGAATTGGCAGTGGCCGGGCAGTCGGTGACCAGGACGGATGACCCTCTCAAGGTGACCGGCAAGCTCAAGTTTGGGGCCGATTACCTGCAAGAGGGTTTCCTGCATGGGAAGATCTTGCGCAGTCCCTATCCTCATGCTCTAATCAGATCCATTGACACCACGGAAGCCGAGAAACTTGAGGGAGTGGTGGCTGTGCTCACAGCCAAGGACGTGCCGGGACGCAATGGCTTCGGAGCCATCATCCCCGACCAGCCGGTGATCTGCGGCGACAAGGTGCGCTTTGTGGGCGACGGCGTGGCCCTGGTGGCGGCTGAAACCGAAAGGATAGCCCAGGAGGCTCTTGCCCTCATACAGGTGCAATACGAGGCCTTGCCCGCTGTGTTCGACCCGCGCGATGCTTTAAAGGACGACGCTCCCAAAGTCCACGACAAGGGCAACCTGCTCTCCTACGACAAGCTCCGCAAAGGAGATGTGGAAAAAGGTTTTGCAGAAGCTGACGTAATCTTGGAGCGGACCTATCAGGTCCCCTTCCTGGAACATGCCTATATGGAACCTGACATGGTAATGGCCGTGCCTCAGCCCAACGGGACAATGCTGGTGGAAGGCCCCATGCAGGCACCGTTTACGGTCCGTCGTAACGTAGCTCCTGTGTTGGGTTTGCCCATAAATATGGTCCGGTGCCGCCAAATTCACATGGGCGGAGGCTTCGGAGGCAAGGAGGACTCGCCGATCGACTTGGGCTGCCGTGCAGCGCTGCTGGCCTACCACACAGGGCAGCCGGTGGTCATGGCCCTGGAGCGAGAGGAGGTAACTCTCCAGACGGCCAAACGCCATCCCATGATCATGGAAGTCAAGATCGGAGCCAAAAAAGACGGCGCCCTGGTCGCGTTCGAGGGGGTGATTTATGACGAGCAGGGAGCTTACGCTTCCCTGGGGCCGAGAATTCCTCCTGCCGGTGGTTCTCATGTGCATGCAATGGTCATGATGCCCGGGCCCTATGTGATCCCCAACGTAAAGGTGGACGCTTACCTCTGCTATACCAATCATCCTTACGGAGGGGCCATGCGTGGCTTTGGGGCCCCCCAGGTGCACATCGCGCATGAGCAAATTATGGACGAACTGGCACTGGACCTGGGCGTCAGTCCCATGGAGATTCGGCAAAAGAACGCCTTCGAGCTAGGTTCGGACACGGCTACCGGTCAGGTTTTGGATCAAAGCGTTGGGCTGAAGGAGACTCTCGATGCTTGCGCTGACGCGTTCGAATGGGATCGACGCTTCAAAGAGACGGGCTACATTGACGAGGAGCGGACCAAACGTCGTGGAGTGGGCATCGGCATGGGGTGGTACCGCACAAGCGTAGGCACGATGGGAGACGCTTGCGGGGCTAACGTGCACCTGCACGAAGACGGATCGGTGCTTCTGTACACCGGCATCACCGAAATGGGGCAAGGGTCTTTCACCGTGCTGCCTCAAATCTGTGCAGAAGAGCTGGGAGTACGCCCGGAGGATGTTCGCCTCGTCCAGCCCGATACAGACTTGGTGCCCGAATCAGGGCCCACCGTGGGCAGCCGTTCTACCACCCTCATGGGCAATGCCATCATAATGGCCGCGCGCCAGGTGAAAGCATCGCTGGTCGAGGCAGCCTCCGAGATGCTTAACATCCCTTCCGAGAGGCTCGAGTTCAGGGACCGCAAGGTGTACGACCGCGATAATCCCGGTACATCCGTTGAATTCAAGCAAGTGGCTACCCGATGCATGGCTACGGGCAGGAGGCTTATCGGCCAGGGCTGGTGGGCCCCACCTGCCCCGAGCCTGGATCCCGAGACCGGTCAGGGCAATCCTTATTTCGTTTACACCTATTCCACCCACATGGCCCAGGTGGTGGTTGATGTCGAAACCGGGGAGGTGGAGATCGAGTATTACGTGGCAGCGTTTGACGTGGGCAAGGCCATCAACCCTCGCGCCCTGGAAGGCCAGATTGAAGGTGGTGTGGCCATGGGCTTGGGATACGCTCTCATGGAGGAGGTGGTCGTGCAGGATGGCGTCATACAAAACACCAACCTGCAAGACTATCTCATACCGACTGCCCTGGACGTTCCTGACATCCAACCGGTAATTCTGGAGATGGCCAACGAGTTGGGTCCCTATGGGGCTAAAGGTATTGGAGAAATGCCCAACATACCCGCAACGCCGGCAATTTTGAATGCCATCAGCAACGCGTGTGGAGGAAGAGTGCGGTCATTGCCGGCCGATCCCGAAAAGGTCTTTCTGGCTATCAAAGAGGCCGGTGGACCACCGAAAAACTAAACCTATCTCTCGACGACCATGTGGCGTCCTTGCAGAGAGAGGAGACAACGTAACAAGTGGGGGGTGAACCCTGGACTAAGGGGGCTTACTACCTGCCCGCAGGTTGTATTACTTTCGAGGAGGGACAGCTTTGAAGAATAGCAGGACGGTTTTGTTTGTCTGTTTGATTGTTGCAACTCTAATCCTGGGAATTGTTGGCCCGGGACTGGCTCAGACGCCTGAAAGGATTAATATCGGGCTGATGTTCGGCCTCACCGGCCCGGCATCGCCCATCGGCCCCGTGCAGATGCAGGGCGCCAAAATGGCCATTGATGAAATTAACGCGGCCGGAGGGGTTAAGGTGGGAGGCCAGCGGTTTCTCATCCGGGCCGTGGTCAGGGATGACGAGACCAAGGGTGATGTGGCTGTGCGCCGCTTCAAGGAGATGCGAGAGCAGTTCAAAATGGTGGGTCTCGTGGGCTCTACCTTTGCAGGTATTTCCAAGGACCTGAACACTGAGATTCGTACTCAGCCTGTTCTGTATATATCGGCATGCGTGGCCCCGATAGACATGTTCGCAAAGACCGAATTGGCGCCAACCACCTTTGGCATCCATGGCACCGCCTACGCGATCGGATATTCAGGCGCTGCGTACATTGCCACCAAGCTGAAGCACAAGAAAGTCTACTTCTTCGCGCCGGCCTACGCCTTCGGTCGCGACCAATACGCGGGAGCAAAAGCGGCCTTTGCCAAATACGGCGTGGAAGTAACCTACGATGAGGCTCCCGTCGATACGGCCGACTACACCCCCTACCTCAAGAAGATTGCCGACGCGCAGCCGGACATTTGCATGCTGGGCCAATGGGGTACAGGCGCCATTGCGGTGCTGAAGCAGGCCAATGAGATGGGTCTGAAGAACAAGACCAAGGTTTGGTTCAACTGGATGACCAACGTCTTCGGCAGCGGCGTACCGCCTGAGGCCCTCGACGGTGTCTATTCCTTGATGTCCTGGTATTGGGATCTGGAAGGTTTCGAGGATGCAGAGGTGGTCAAGGCGGGCAAAGCCTTCGTGGAGAAATACCAGAATCAGTACGGCGAGCCGCCCGATCCTTACGCGGGAATGGCCTACGTGGGATGCAGGGAGCTTATCCGAGGCATCGAATTGGCTCAGTCCACCGACCCCGGCAAAATCGCCGAGGCGATTGGAAAGAGTCCCGAATTCCTTTCTATGAAGGGACCGGGCAAATGGCGCGAAGACCATCAGCCGATCTTCAAATATGGCGCGTTCGTGGTCCAGGGTAAAGGGCCCAAAGACCGCAAAGGCAAATGGGACCTGGTCAAGGTCATTGGAGCCTATACCGGCGACGACTACCTGCCCTCCCTGAAGAGTGAGGGTTATTAAGCTGTTAACGTGTGAGGAGCGGCCCCTCGCCGCTCTCCTCTCCCAAAGGAAATGCACCCGGCAAGAGTGCCGAACCGTAGGCCGATGCGCGATCTTGGAGCCATAGGATGGCGCATTGAAATTGAGCCGAACACGTTGCGGAAATAGCCCGGTAGGGGCACGGCATGCCGTGCCCCTACACGAGCCGGAAACCGTTCGATGAGTGACCATTTTCAATACGCATCAGTATAGGTCCGGATTACGTCTGTCGGTGCCGGCACAACATTCTCTGAATGTGAACCTGCGTTAGGCCAAAGGGCTCATAACCCGGCCAGAGGTGATTAATCACAAGGAGGGACAATCATGGAACAGCGAGCGACCATCTTATTTGTCTGTCTGACATTGGTGACCTTGGCACTGGGGATTGCAGGCCCAGGGCCGGCGGAGGCGGCCGACAAGATCAAAATCGGCCTGATGTTCGGCCTGACCGGCCCAGCGTCGCCCATCGGCCCTGTGCAGATGAAGGGCGCGGAGATGGCCATCAAAGAAATCAACGCAGCGGGTGGCGTGAAGCTGGGAGACAAGAAGATTCCGGTCGAGGCCGTGATCAGGGATGACGAGACCAAGGGAGACGTGGCTGTGCGTCGCTTCAAGGAGTTGCGCAACGAGGAAAAGGTTGCGGGCCTGGTGGGCTCGACTTTTGCGGCTATTTCCAAGGCACTGAACAACCAGGTTTCCAGTGAGCCGCTGCTGTATATTTCTACATGCGTAGCCCCCATGGAAATGTTCGCAAAAAAGGAATTAGCCCCCACCACGTTTGGTATCCACGGTAGCGCTTACGCTATCGGATATTCCGGCGCTGCTTACATTGCCACCAACCTGAAACCCAAGAAGGTTTACTTTCTGGCGCCGGCCTACGCGTTTGGCCGTGACCAATACGAGGGAGCCAAAGCAGCCTTCGCGAAACACAAAGTAGAAGTCATCTACGACGAGGCCCCTGTCCAGACCGCGGACTATACCCCGTACATCCAGAAGATCGCGGATGCCAAACCTGACGTCTGCATGATGGCCCAGTGGGGCACCGGCGCCATCGCGGTGCTCAAGCAGGCTCACGAGTTGGGATTGAAGAACAAAACCAAAATTTGGTTCAACTGGATGACCAATGTATTCGGCAGCGGCGTACCCGCCGAGGCCCTGGAAGGCGTTTACTCTTTGATGTCCTGGTACTGGAACCTGGAGGGCTTTCAGGATGCAGAGGTGGTCAAGGAGGGCAAAGCCTTTGTGGAAAAATACGAAAAGGTCTACGGCGAGCCTCCGGACCCTTATGCCGGTATGACCTACGTGGGATGCAGGGAACTTATCAGAGGCATAGAACTGGCCCAGTCCACCGACCCCAAGAAGGTGGCTGAAGCTATCATGAAGAGTCCCGAGTTTCCATCAATGAAGGGCCCTGGCAAGTGGCGCGAGGACCATCAGCCTGTTTTCAAGTACGGCGCCTTTGTGGTGGTCGGCAAAGGACCCAAAGAGCGCAAGGGAAAATGGGACCTGGTCAAAGTGATAGGCGCCTACACCGGAGACGACTACCTGCCCTCCCTGAAGAGCGAAGGCTACTAACCTGTCAGCCGATGGAGAGACGGCACTGGCCGCCTCTCCTCCACAACAATGATGGTGCTCGACCATGGCTCAACCGATCTTGTCCACCGCAGGAGTAATCAAGAATTTTGACGGCTTGGTAGCGGTCAACAACGTCACGTATGAGGTGTTCGAGGGCGAAACCGCTGGTATTATGGGCCCCAACGGGGCCGGCAAGTCGACGTTCTTCAATCTGCTTACAGGCTATTACCGGCCACAGGAGGGCCGAGTATTCTACCGTGGCAAAGACATCACCCGCACTAGTCCGCATGAACGAGTGATCTTGGGCATTGCCCGCACATTTCAGCTTGTATCGGTTTTCGACACCATGACGGTGATGGAAAACATGATGCTGGCCCGGGTGCGCAATGGCCCGGACTACAGTTCGAAGCTTCGTTTTTTCTTCAAGAACCTCCACTACCGCGGGTTGGAGGAGGAGTGCCTGCACGCTCTGGATGTGCTGGGGATTGCCGACAAATCGGAGGTCAAAACCTCGGATATGTCCTACGGAGAGAAGCGGGAGTTGGAGATAGCTCTTGCTCTTTCGCTGAAGCCGCGCGTCCTTCTTCTGGACGAGCCGTTCGCCGGACTCAGCCTGGTGGACATAGCGCACATCAGCCGGGTCATAAACAAGATTAAGGGTCAATTCACCATCGTTATCATAGAGCACAAGATTTCCAAGTTGATGGATCTGGTGGACAGCCTGTGCGTAATCAACGAGGGCAGAATGATCTGCAAGGGTGATCCTGCCCAGGTCATTTGCGATCCCCAGGTCCGAGAGTGTTATTGGGGCAAGGAAGAACTGGGATGCTACTAAATGTCGAGAACCTTGACGTCCGCTATGGGCCCGCCCAAGTGCTGCACGGTATATCATTGCATTTGAAAGAAGGGGAGCTGGTGTGCGTGGTGGGCCGCAACGGGGCCGGCAAGACCACATTGCTCAGAAGCATCGGGGGGTTCATGCCGCCCGCCGGGGGAGCCATCACATTCAGGGGAAACAGGATAGATGGTCTGCCTCTGGAAAACGTGGCTCTGATGGGCATAAGATACGTCTATCAGGACAAAAGGGTCTTCGGCGAGTTGACCGTGCGGGAAAACATCGAATTGGCAGCGTATCCGACAGGACAGAGCCTGGATGAGGCCATCGCAAAGGTAGTAGCCATACACCCAAAAATGAAGAGCCTTCTGGATTCGAAGGCAAAGGGTCTCTCAGGCGGGGAGCGGCAGATCCTCCTTATAGGCCGAGCGCTCATCGGGGACCCACAGCTTCTGCTCGTCGACGAACCAACCGAGGGCCTGGCAGCTATCATTATTGGGGAAATCATAGACATTTTGCTTGGCATGAAAACGAAGGTCACCATGCTGGTGGTGGAGCAGAACCTTGCCACAGTAGGGCGCCTGGCAGACCGCTTATATGTAATGAAGGAGGGGTCTTTGTCGCACGAAATCTCCGACAGAAAGACAATCGAAAACCCATCCTCCTATGAGGACGAACTTTAGAATTGGTTCACCGGGCTTCCACGCCTCTGCGGGGTGCGCCCGGTGAGGCTTGGAGGGAGAGACCATCTCCCCCTCCAAGCCTCCCCCATCGTGATTCAGGGGGTGTCGGGCCGTCCCGGCAAACGCTTACGGACTTTAGTCTTTGGGGCACTGCATGTTCGGCAAGGTGGAAAAATATCCGGCCCTGACCCTGGTCTTCGTGGCAGCTATCTTCCTGGTCTACGGTTACGCCACTTCATTGCCTAAGATCACCGACTTCATGATTTTTTGCATCTTCGTGGTCGCGTTCGATCTGTTGTACGGCCACATGGGGCAGCTTTCCTTCGGCCACATGCTGTACCTGGGTGCAGGCGCCTACGGGTGCAGCATGTTTGCCTATCATATTCATCCTGACCCGTTTTTGTCCATTCTGGCCGGCCTGGTGGTGGGAGCGCTTCTTGCGGCGCTGCTGGGCCTCGTGGTGGTAAAAACTTCCCAGGCGGCCTTCGCTCTCCTGAACTTGGCCTTGAATGAGGTGGGGGCCTATCTGGTATTGAGCCCCTGGCACAAATGGACAGGAGGCGAGGACGGATTGTCGCTTTTTTTCAGTAGCTACGGTTTCATCAACTTCAAGGACAGCGCCTTTCGTTTTTATTTCTGCCTGGGTTCGCTGTTGCTGGTGGTCTATCTGGTCCTGCGTCTGGTGCGCTCACCGTACGGAAACCTCCTGAGGGCCATCAAGGAGAACGAGGTCCGAGTCGAGTTTCTGGGTTACAATACCTATCTGTACAAGTACATAACTTTCATAATCTCGGGAACGATAGCAGCTTTGGCCGGGGCCCTCACTAGCATCAACCTCTCCTACTGCAATACCAGCCTCATCGCGCCCACGCGCAACGTGGAAGTGATTTTCGCGGCACTGATGGGAGGTGCGGGCAGCCTCATAGGCGCGGTGCTGGGAGGTACGGCCTTCATGACCATAAGCAACTACCTGGCGGTTTATCTGATTCGCTGGGAGATGTTCTTGGGCTTCGCACTCTTGATTTTCGTATTTTGGATCCGCAAAGGAATCTGGGGCTATGTGCGCAAGGTTTAGGGAGCAAGGCAAACAAAACAGGGAGCCGTTGAGCCGATGACCAATTTCGTGCAATCAATTCTGTTCGGCCTGACCATCGGTGGAATCCTTTACATTATATCAATTGGCCTATCCTTGACTTTCGGCGCCATGGGCATCGTCAATTTCGCGCATGGACTGATTTACGCAGTCGGCGCCTACGCAGTGTACACGGTGGCAACGTTATTGGGGGCAGGATTCATTGCCGGCGCTTTGGCCGCCCTGGCGGTGTCGATTCCGTTGAGTTACGCCATAGAGCGCTTTGTTATCCGTAAGCTGTACGGCCAGTCCATAGACTATGCCATTATCGCAACCTACGCGATCCTGCTGATTGGAGCCGACTCGCTCAAGTGGATCTATGGAGCCAGCCCTCTGCCGATCATAGATCCCATAGGACGGCTGTGGACCTTCGGCTCGCTTGCAATGCCGGTGTTCCGGCTGGTCATCATCGGACTGTCCGTGCTGATCTTCTTTGGCCTGTCCCTATTCTTCAAGAAAACCCTCGTCGGCAAGATCGTGGTAGCCGGCCTACAGGATCGGGAGGCGGTACGCAGCCTGGGTATCAGGGTCGAAAGGCATTTTGCCATAGTCTTTGTGCTCGGGAGCGCCTTGGCCGCTCTGGGAGGCGTGCTGTACGCTCCGCTGAGTACTTTGAACCCTTATATGGGCTTTGAGATCCTGATCCTGTGTTTCGCTGTGGTGATCGTGGGCGGCATGGGAAATCTCACGGGAACCGCGGTGGCAGCCTATTCACTGGGTTTAGTGCATTCGTTGACCGCGGCCTATATTGCTTCTTCTGCTGCCGACGCCATGGTCTACGTGGTTATGGCCGCTGTACTGGTATTTCGGCCGATCGAGGCCTGAACAGGGAGTTGTATCACCTATGGACAAGAGTCAACATTCGTACCTTAGAATGGGGATCGTGCATTTCATGGCCTTTCCAGAGTTGGCCGGGGGCCAGGGACCTTGGGAAGAGACCGTCAAGCATATCGCGAAGGACCCTTTCTTCTCGGCCATTGAGATCACGCATATCGCGGATGAGGAACAGCGCCGGAAGGTCCGCGAATTATGTCGGCTGGCCAACCTGGACATAGGCTTCGGGGCCCAGCCGGCCATCCTGAGCCAAGGGTTGGATCTGAATTCTCTTGATGAGGGTCTGCGCAACCACGCTGTGAGCAAACTGAAAGAGCTACTGGACGAAGCCCGTTTCATGGGTGCTCAGAGTTTTGTGGTTCTTTCCGGCAAAGACTCCGGCTCAGATAAGCGCGCTGACGCTGTCCAGGCCCTGGTGAAGTCTCTGGGGGAACTATGCGCCTACTCCCGTGACCAAAAGGGCCCGAAGATAGTCGCCGAGGTTTTTGACTGTGATGTGGATAAGTGCTGCCTGATGGGACCAGCGCCACTTGCACGAGAGGTGGCAGAGGCAGTTTGTCGGGATCATGATAACTTCGGATTATTGGTGGACCTCGGTCATATACCACTTTTGCGGGAAACTCCTCGACAAGCGCTTGGACCCGTCAAGGAGTTCCTGGCGGCCGCCCATCTGGGAAACGCCGTGCTAAAAAAGGGTCTACCTTGTTATGGGGACTACCATCCAATCTTTGGGACGCCCGGCAGCGCCAACGACGTTCCGGAGATGGTGGATTTCCTGCGCACGCTGGTCGAAATTGGATTCTTGGACGGGCAGAAAAGACCCCTGGTAAGTTTCGAGGTCAAGCCTATGGAAGGCCAAGACCCGTTTCTGGTGATTGCCAACGCGAAGCGGGTCATGGAGCAGGCCTGGGCACAGGTGTAGGTAAGCGAACGCTTAGGGAAAGGATGACAGCAATGAGGCCCAGGATCTTCGTGACCAGGCGCTTGCCCGAAGGAGCTATGAAGCTTCTCGACGAGAATTTCGAGGTTGAGTGCAACCCCCATAACCGGGTCCTAACCCGCGAGGAACTGCTGGCAGGGGTAAACGGCAAAGACGGCATCCTGCCCTTGTTGACGGACCGCATTGACGACGAACTGTTGGACGCTGCCGGCCCTCAACTCAAAATAGTGGCCAACTATGCGGTGGGCTACAACAACATTGACGTCCCCGCATGCACCAGGCGCAAAATACCGGCCACCAACACGCCAGGGGTGCTGACCGACACAACCGCGGACCTGGCGATGGCCCTGCTTTTGGCGGTGGCTCGCAGGTTGGTCCCGGCCGACGCCTACGCCAGGGCTGGAAAGTACCAAGGGTGGGCGCCGCTGCTTTTTCTAGGCACCGACGTACACCACAAAACCTTGGGGATAATGGGATTCGGGCGCATAGGCTTCGCGTTGGCCAAGAGGGCGGCCGGCTTCGACATGGACATCATTTATCACGACTCCGCAGGGGCCGTTCCCGAGTTGGAGCAGCAGGTCCGCGCCAGGTTCGTAGACAAGGCTACTCTTCTGGCCCAGTCGGATTTCGTGTCTGTTCACGTGCCGCTGCTCCCGGAAACTCACCACCTCATAAGCGGTCCTGAACTTGCCGCCATGAAAAGCTCCGCTTATCTGATCAACACTTCGCGAGGTGAGGTCGTGGATGAGAAGGCCCTTGTCCGGGCCCTTCAACAGGGCCGGATAGCAGGCGCGGGGCTGGATGTTTTCGAGTTCGAACCGGCCATAGAAAAAGAGCTGACTACAATGGACAACGTGGTAATCCTTCCCCATATCGCCAGCGGGTCCATTGAAACCAGGACCAAGATGGGGCTGGTCGCGGCCGAAAACCTTATATCCGTTCTCATAGCAAGCCAAAAGCCACCCAACTGTCTGAATCCGGAAGTGTTTTCCTGAGCCGTCTTTCAGGGATGCGGCAGTTCTTCCAGGCGGCGCTTGTCCGCGGCACGACGAGTCCCTGTCCGCGTTAGAGCCCGAGCCACTTCGGGTAGGGCTCGAATCTTTTCGGCAGCCTCCGTGTAGAACTCTTCGGCCTTGCTTTCGAGGTGCAAAGCCGTTTTCAGCAATTGCTCCCAACTCATTGTGTCGGCACCTTCACGATCGCTCAGGAAGGGAGCCCTGGTAAACTCCACGATAGGTTCCAATATCATCTCGCACACACTTTCCCTGCATGTGCGACGCATCAGCTTTTCGTTTTTCGCTTTTTCCGCGCCAAGATCGTCCAGGAGGGCCTTGTTTTCAGCTCCGGCAGGGTTTGACGCGGCTTTTCTGTAAAAGTCCTGATCGGCAAGTTCGAGTTCAGCGGCAAAGTCTAGAATAGCCCCGAAATTTCTTAATGGCATCCCGGTTCTCCTATAGCATCTCTCCAAAGTTCTGTCGGAATGGCAGACTTCCGTCGTCCTGGCGAAAGCCGGGACCCAGCTCCTCCTGGATTCCGGCCCCGGTTTTCACCGGGGTGAACTTGGGGAACGCCGGAATGACGGAAATGAGCGATCTTAAAATATGGTGATTCTCGGAAGTCTGTTCTGCATGGAATCACACTGCTGGACAAGCCAGCAGTGGCACCCAGTATTCAAACGGCTATCACTTTCGAGAATCGGCCTAGAACCATCGAGAGATGACCACTTTTGTGTCCGTGAAGAATTGGAAGACCTCACGGCCATGGCCTTTTAAGTCTCCAAACAGAGACTCACCCGCGCCCCCGAACGGAAAGAACGCCATCGGTGCGGCAATTCCTATGTTTACCCCGATCATGCTGGGTTTGATTCTGTACTTGAATTCGCGAACGGCTTTTCCGCTGTTCGTGTACAAACAGGCAGCGTTGGCAAAGCCCCGAGTATTGATGAGTTCAATGGCTTCATCAAGGTTTTTCACGCTGACTATTGCGACCACCGGGCCAAAGATCTCTTCCTTGGCAATAGTCATGTCCGGAGTGACGTTGTCGAAAATCGTCGGGCCGATAAAAAAACCGTTGGGATATCCTTCGACCTGCACATTCCTGCCGTCTAGAATCAGTCTCGCTCCTTCGGCAATGCCTTTCTCGATGTAACCCAGAACACGTTCCTTGTGCGGCCGGCTGATTACCGGCCCCATAGACGTGCCCGGATCAAGGCCGTCGCCGACTCGGATCGCTTTTGCGGCTTCCAGGAACGATTCCCTCAAGCGATCGTGCACATCGCCCACTGACACAAGGATGGAACCGGAAAGGCATCGCTCTCCCGCGCAACCGTAGAACGAAGTAATCAGCGAAGGCAGCCCTTTCTGAAGGTCTGCATCGGGCATCACCACCACTGCGTTCTTGGCTCCACCCAAGGCCTGGACACGTTTCCCGGTCTTACCGCACTCCTGGTAAATGTACCGTGCCGTGCTGGTCTGTCCTACAAACGACATCCCGGCCAGATCCGGGTGGTGCAGCATTGCATTCACAACCTCCTTGGATCCGTGCACCATGTTGAGAACGCCCGGAGGCAGTCCCACCTCGTCGATTGCCTCGAAGATCTTCGTCTGAGTCATTGGGACCTGTTCCGAAGGCTTGACCAGATACGTGTTGCCCGTCACCATTGCATAGGGAAGGAACCACCATGGAACCATCGCGGGGAAATTGAACGGCGCTATACAACCGAACACCCCCAGAGGCTGACGCTCGGCGGTGCAATCGATGTCCTGGGCTATATCTTCAAGGCAGTACCCGGTCATCATAGTGGTAACGCCGGTAGCGTGCTCAACATTTTCGATCATGCGCCTGACTTCGCCACGTGATTCATCGATGGTCTTTCCTTCCTCGCGGACCAGAGTCCTGGCTATGTCATCGAAGGCCTCCTCAAAAGCCTCCTTCAGCCTGAAAAGGTACCTGGCCCGGGTCAAAGGCGGTGTGTTGCGCCATTCCGGAAACGCAGCCTTCCCGGCCTGTACAGCCCGATCCAGTTCTTCAGCCGTGGAGAATGGGACCTGAGCAATTTTCTCTCCTGTGGCGGGACACCATACGTCCCCCAGATGCTGCGATTCGGAAGCCTGCCACTCTCCGTTGATGTAGTTCTTTAGAATGGGGAGCCCCATCTTTCGTCCTCCTTTATGTTATCGTCCGCAGTTCGGATGCCCTCCGGCGCGGGTCTCAAAGTCCCAAATAGGCCTTGCGCACGGCCGGGTCGGCCAGAAGTTCCTCTCCCGAGCCGGATAATGCAATTCTACCCGACTCCATGACAAAGCCCTTGTGAGCTATAGATAGGGCGTGTTGGGTGTTCTGTTCCACCAACAACACTGTCACGCCCAACTGATTCACTTCTTCAACCACTCTGAACATGTCTTCCACCAGCAGAGGGGACAGGCCCAGAGAAGGTTCATCCAGCATAAGAAGTTTGGGAGCCGACATCAGGCCTCTTCCGATCGCGACCATTTGTTGCTCGCCGCCGGAGAGAGTCGCTGCCATCTGGCTTTTGCGCGACTTGAGAACAGGGAAAACCGCAAAGACCTGTTCCAGCCTTTCCCCCCTCTGATTGACCGGCGTACAATAGGCGCCCAACAGCAGATTCTCCAGGACCGTCATCTCCGGGAAAAGCTTGCGTCCCTCCGGTACATGAATCAGCCCGTGATGGACGATCTGCGTGGGAGTAGCTTGTTCCAGCGGAGTGCCTTCGAAGGTGATGGACCCGCCTACAGGCCTGAGAAGTCCGGAAATTGTCTTAAGAAGAGAGGTCTTGCCCGCGCCGTTGGCCCCCACCAGGGCGACAATTTGCCCCGCCTCAATACCGAGGGAAACGCCCCATAGCGCCTGGACTTTTCCGTAAGCCACCTGGAGATTTTCAACGTGCAGCATGTGGTTTGGCTCGCTTACCAAGGTACGCCGTGATAACGTCCGGGTTTTCCACCACTTCTTGAGGGGTGCCGTCCGCTATCTTCGCTCCGTAACTTATCACCACCACCCGATGACAGGTGTTCATTATGGCTCTGAGCACGTGTTCCACCCAGACGATCGTCACGCCATCCAGGCAGATTTCGTTGATCAAGCCGGCAGCCTGATCCACCTCCGTGGGATTGAGACCTCCCATCGGCTCGTCCAAAAGCAGCAACCTGGGGCCGGTGGCAAGAGCGCGGGCTATCTCCAGTCTCTTTTGATCACCCAGAGTCAGATCGCTTGCCAACATTTTGATCTTGCCCTTCAATCCGACTTTCTCGATTATCCGCGCGGCCTGGGCTTCAGCTTGTCGCCGCAGTGGAGCATGCAGAAACGCGGCCAAGGTAACGTTTTCCAGAACGCTTAGCTGTCGGAATGGCTTGACCGTTTGGAAGGTCCGAGCCACACCCCTTCGCGTTACTGCATAGGGCTTGAGACCTACCAGATTGTCGCCTTCGAGAAGTATCTGACCCGCACTGGGTGGCAGGAAACCCGCCACTAGGTTGAAAACCGTTGTCTTTCCGGCTCCATTGGGACCAATGAGGCCTACGATAGCTCCTTTCTCCACTTCGAATGAAAGATTGGTCACAGCGACCAAGCCACCGAAAGACTTGGTGAGACCTTTCACTTCGAGCATGGCCTCAGCCATTTCCTACCCCCCGGTTCCCAATCATCAGGCGCAGGCGGCCCCAAATCCCGTCAGGCATGTATCGGATAGCCACCATCATGAACAGCCCGTAAAACACCAGGTGTCCTACCAGGAAGTGCGACCGGAAGGTCTCGCCCAGTGAGACCAGAAATATCGCACCGATGAGGGGGCCGATTACGGTGGTCAGTCCTCCTACCACCGCTATAAACACCATTTCCACCGAAAGCGCGATGCTGAATACCGCGTCGGGGTCTACATAGCGCAGATACATCGCGTAGAAGCCGCCGGCTACCCCCGCTAAAAAGGCTGATAGAGCCAGAGCCGACACCCTGGCTTGCACGGTGTTAATGCCGATAGCCTCGGCGCTGTCAATATCGTCCCGGACAGCCAGCAGGTATGCGCCCAACCGGCTGCGGCTCAGCAGCCAAGTAATGGCAAGCGCGCCGGCCGCAATCACCGCTGCAATGTAGTAAAACGGGGTCTTGCTTTCCCAGTCGATGGCTGTCCCGCCGACGCTCACGGCCGGCAGGGTGGTAATCAAAAGCCCCACCGGCCCATTGGTCAAAGACTCCCAGTTGAGGGCTACCAGTCTGATGATCTCAGCCACCGCCAGCGTTGAGAGCGCAAAATAAGGGCCGCGTAGCCGGAAACAGATCAGGCCGATAGGTAGAGCGATAACAGCAGCCACCAACCCGCCCAGGATGATCCCGTACCAAGGGGATATCCCGAGGTTAAGATACAGTATCATCGTGGAATAGGCGCCGGCCCCAAGAAACGCGGAGTGGCCGAAAGACACCTGGCCGGCGAATCCTCCCAGAATATTCCAGGACGCCCCCAGGACTGTCCACATGAGAACCATTATCATCAAGTGAACGTAGAAGGGGTCAGTCACGATCCAAGGAGCAGCCGCCAAACAGGCTATGGCCACCAGTGCCAGGATGACTTTCATGATCTCCCCTCGCCGAACAAACCCGCAGGTCTGAACAGCAACACCATCAGGAACAGAACGAAACCTATCGCGTCCTTGTACGGAACGGATATGTACACCGCGCCCAGGGATTCCGCCAACCCCAGTAGAAGCCCCCCGGCAATCGCGCCCGGAACCGAGCCTAAGCCGCCCAAGACCACAATCACAAAGCACTTGGCTACCAGGATCTCGCCGACCGTGGGATACAGATACAGTGAAGGCGCCAGGAGCACTCCGGCCGCGCAGGCAAGGGCCGTCCCCAGGCCAAAGGTGATCGCGGAGATTCGCCCTACGCTAATTCCCATGAGCGCAGCAGCCTCAGGCTCCTGGCTGGTGGCCCGGATAGCACGCCCTGTGTCCGTATGCACAAGCAGCCAGTAGAGTGCTGCCGTAACCAGGATTGCCATGCAGAACGCGATGGCCAATGGAATGGGAACAGCGATGCCCAGCGGCCGCAGTGGCATCATGGCGTACGGGAGCTTAATTGTGCGATAGTCGCCGGTCCATATGAGGAGAGCCAGGTTGGCGACGAAAAGAGACAATCCCGCGGTGTAAAGCAGGGTATTGAGTTCCCCGGATGGAACGATCTTCTTTAACAAGAATCGGAAGATTATCAGACCACCTACGAAACCGGCCGGCACCCACAGGATAATGGAGACAAAAGGATCTATTTTCCAGGACACGTGTGCCCAGAAGGCCCCATACATTCCAAGCATCACCATGTCCCCGTGCGCCATATTGATAATGCGCATGACACCGAAGACAATGGTAAGGCCCACTCCGATCATGGCATAGAGCGATCCCGTGAGCACACCACTTACAACGCTTTGAACGAGAGTTTCCATGGCGAGCTTGACTGGCGGGAGAAGGCCCCTTGGCGCCGTCTCCCGCCTGATTTAACGTTTGCACGTCGGGTCGGGAAAGATGCAGTCAGTCTCTGCATTGGTCTTGGGATACACGTTGAGCAGCTTGCCGCCCCTCCATTGTGCCAGCACCGAATGGTCCGGCGAATAGATATTCTGATTGGTGTACTTGTCGCCCAGCGGCCCGTCCCAGTTCCCGAATTTCACTTTGCCGAAGACCGTAGTCATATCGGTCTGGAGGAGGGCTTCTTTTACGGCCTGCCGGTCCTGCTCCAGGTTGCCCGTCAGTTTGGCTCGTCGCAGGGCGTCGGCAATAATATATATCGCGGCATAGCCCTCTACTTCGTGCTCCTTGGGGTAAATCCCGTATTTCGAGTGGAATTTGTCATAGAAGGCTTTCGTCGGCGGATCGTTGGGATTGCCCGACCAGGCGGCTGAAGAGAAGACATTCTCGCCCAAGGGCCCTAGCTCGTTGGCGAAATCCGCTACCCCGAAGCCACCGCCAAAACCCACGAATGCCCGGGGATTCACTCCCATCTCCTTGGCGTGGCGAGTGAGCAGAATAGCGTCAGTGGTAGAAACCGCCACCATCAGGAGGAAGTCAGGATTCTGGGACTTAACCTTCGTCATGACGGGCTTGAAATCTAGAGTGTTGACCGAATAAGCCTCATCACTCACGATCGGCACATTTTTTGACTTCAAAAAGGCCATAGCAGAATTGGCAATGGTTTTCCCGAAAACCGTGTTGTCGTAGACCACCGCCGCGGACTTCGGCATAGCGTCCTTCACATCACTGATAAACTTGTTGAACGCCTGCGGATAAATCGAGCCTGTGGGGTTGTTGCGGAATACCCATTCAAAGGCTTTGGCCGTGATTATGTCGGCCGAGGGGTGGTCCACAACGTACGGAGTCTTGAGACGCTGAGCCACCGAGGCTATCTCGACCGCCTGCCCCGAAGCGCGGCCGCCGGTCAGCACCAGCACTTTGTTCTGTGTGATGAGCTTCTCGGTGACCGTGGCCGCCAGTGGATTCTTGGCCTGATGGTCCTCGATTATCACCTCGATCTTTTTGCCGTTCACACCTCCAGCCCCGTTAATTTCCTCAACCGCAAGGCTGTAGGCCTTTTTGAACTTGTCTCCAAAAGGGGCATCCGGGCCGGTCATGGGTTGAGGCGCGCCGATCTTTAGAGTATCTTGCGCTCCCACGCCACCCGCCCAAAAGGCCAAACAGAGAACCAACAGGCCTGCCAACAGCTTGCTGCACATTGCCACGACCTCCTTATAGGGATGCGGACCTGGATTACTCGGTGGAAACCGCCGGACCACCCGGCTGTTTCTCTGATCCTGAGTCTTCTCGGTCACGTTGTTCTCTTTCCAGCTTTGGAGGAACCAGGAGGTAGAGGTCACCCGAACCAACCTGGCGGAAAAGCATTCCTTGAGCCAACAGAGCCGCATCCGTCGCGTCGCGGTTCAAGCCAGGTCCCACCGGAGAACCGGCCCACGCGCCTGTAAAGCCGAGCGGCAGTCCATTGCGATCGAAGCCCAGCACTGCCGGGTCGAAACGCACGGTGCCCATAACATCGGCCATAAAATCCCCGACGCTCAGAATGTCGTGGATTATCTCTCTTCGAGCGGCCACAGCATCGCCACGAACCAGGCAATCCAATATACGGCTATGGCACTCCTTGATCTCGTTGTAAAAGCCGGTGGTAAGGTTGAGCCGAGACTTCACGTCGCGCAGCAGATTGTCGATAAAATCCATGATGAGAATCAGGATGGGGTTGTCGCTAAGCCGGGCCAGATAGCGATGAAATCCTATATCCTTGCTGATCTCGACCTCGCTATCCTCCCCCTGCTCGATCATCTGTTTAAGCCGCGGGATATCTTCCGCGGTCACGCGCGCGGCTGCCATATGGGCTACCTGAGGTTCCAGGACGAAGCGCAACATGGTGATATCGTGGATGGAGACGGCCTTGAAATGGAGAAAGTTCATAATGGAGTGGATGGTGGTCGTCATATCGACTTCAGCAATGAAAACTCCGCCCTGAATACCTTTGCGGATTTCCACCAAGCCCATGGCCTCCAGTACACGGAGGGCTTCTCGCATGGTGGCCTTGCTCACGCCGAACTGAACGACTAATTCCTTCTCAGACGCAACCCGGTCGCCGGGCTTGAGACGGCCGGACAGCACTGCGTCGCGGATTTGCTCCACGATGCGTTCAGAGACCTTTTCCGGTTTTGCAGCTGCCTCAAACATGGTTGGAGTCAATTCTTTTCCTTGGCAAGATTCCCCAAGGGTTTACGCCTCAGAGACAGGGTTGTTTTAGTTGTAGGGAGGTGCAGCGACATCTTGGAGATCGAAGAGCAGGCTGTCAAGTAAAATATTATAATATTTTAAGCGGGGAATTTTGCCGCACACGGACCGGTCATTCCGTGGGAAGGCATTGTGTTTTAGGGCTTCAGGACATTGTATTGCAGCCAAATGCCCCACAGACGAGACGCGAGCAAACGCCTCTGACATACCACTTCAAGAGATTATATTAATATGATCTTTTGGCCGCTGCACGCGGCCGCCAGGGCCAAAAGGAATCGGGTCTCTGTCTACCCCGAAAGAGGACGATGTTTCAGTCCTTCGTGGGAGATGTTGATCGATATCGAGAGCCCCATGAAAGACACCAAGGATGTCAATTTCTTTTCCCGCTTCCCTGACCAAATAGGCTATACGGTAATGGCCGTATAGCAGGATACGGACGTCTCCCTCCGGTTCTGTGCCATACCTTTATCCAATCTCAGGAAACCGCGCTATGGCCTGAACCTTCTTATATATCTCTGTGGAAACCTTTGCGGCGGCGGCGGGATTGTCCTGAGCGATATAATCGTGAATGTCTTTCAGCCATTTCTCGGCTTCAATGGTCCAGTTTATTTTTGCCATGTGCGGATTCGCCGTTCCATATCTGCATTAGAAATTGTTCGGCCCGCACGGGAATCCCCTAGGCCGCGGCCAATCATGCGACCAAAGGCCAACTCTCGAAGGATCTCTTCATAGGTACTGTCATCAGGTTGTTCGCGAATGATTTCCACCATTCTATCCTTGTCCGTCGACATGGTTAGCCTCCTTGAACGGGGTGAGGTTTTGAAATACTGCGAATTTCCGGGCAAACCTCACTCAATGATGCGTACGCTTGTTCCTTGGTCCCGGCCTCTTGGGTCGGAGCGCTGGCAGCGCTCATGCCTGGCGTTCTTCAACCATCATTGTCATTCCCGGCACTAGACCCAAACGATCCTGAATTTCGGGTGGGATCATGATGCACCTCTGATTGTCAACTGAAACCTCGGTTGACTTGCCCATGGTCGTTACCCCGTGTTTCATCAATAATTTAATGCTACCCGAAATCGCCGGACCGGCAAACCGATTTCCCAAGCTCGCGAGGAAAGGGACAAATCGCTACCGCGTCTGCTGCAAGTGCGGCCACACCATTTCCGCCTCGTTCATGGCGTACCCTTTTCTGATGGCACGTCGTGAGGGAGTTTGCGGTACACCTTTTCCAAATATACGCACCTTTGTTTACAAAGCCGCGGATGGCTGATATATTACATTTGGCTGCTATTGCTTCGCCATGACATTGGCGACCCCCCCTGTCTCATACTCATCGAATCATCAGGAGTGGAGAGTGAGCTGGGATGACCTCTGTCCGAATTTGCCGGATCGGGTCAATGGCGTTTTCGGCAGGCATTACTCCGTTCAGAGGACAAACGGCTCTGACAATACTCAAGGAAATTATCAAAAATCATGGAAATTAGAAACGTAGCTATTATCGCCCATGTAGATCATGGGAAAACCACCTTGACCGACGCGATTATGAAACAGACCGGGATGGTGCATGATGAAAACGTCACCATGGATTCGGATGCGCTGGAGAAAGAACGCGGAATAACGATTTATTCCAAAAATGCCTCCGTGTTTCATCGTGGAACGAAAATCAACCTGGTTGACACACCCGGCCACGCGGATTTCGGCTCAGAGGTGGAACGCGTCCTGCGATCCATTGACAGCGTGCTGTTGGTTGTTGATGCCCAGGAAGGCCCCATGCCGCAGACGAGGTTTGTTCTCAAAAAATCACTGGAACTTGGACTCAAGCCGATTGTAATTATTAATAAAATTGACAGGCGCGCGGCTGATCCCGGAGGAACCCAGGAAAAGGTGTTTGAGCTGTTCTACGAGCTGGGCGCAGACGATGAGCAGCTCGATTTTACAACCGTTTATGCCATAGGAAGGGAAGGAATAGCCAAGGAGCGCTTGGTTGACGAATCAAAAGACCTAACCCCTCTTCTGGACACAATTCTTTCAGAGGTTAGTCCGGCGTCGGCGGAGAATGACATTCGGTTGCGGTTACAGCCTTTTAGTTTGGCCTATGACAATTTCCTGGGACGTTGCGCTATCGGGAGAATTTACGAAGGAACTATTAACACCGGGAGCACGCTCACTCTCAAGAAGTCGAACGGGGAATCCAAAACCGGCAGGGTGACAAAACTTTTTACTTTCAAGGGTTTGGAAAGAGAAGAAGTCCAAAAGGCCTTTTCCGGAGACATTGTCATGGTGTCGGGTTTCTCGGATATTGATATCGGAGAAACCCTTTGTGAAGGCGCGGATCAGGAAGCTTTACCCGCCATAACCGTGGACGAACCCACCATCTGCCTGAACTTCTTGGTTAACACTTCTCCCTTTGCGGGACGCGAAGGAAAATATGTCACCAACAAACAGCTTCGTGAAAGGTTGGAAAAGGAACTTGAGGTCAACGTCGGTTTGAAAATCGACTTTATGAATGATTTCTACAAGGTTTACGGGAGAGGTGAGCTTCACATCGCAATATTACTGGAAAATATGAGGCGCGAAGGGTACGAAATCCAAGTTTCTCAACCCCAGGTAATAGTTAAAGAAGCAAACGGCAAAAAGCTGGAGCCCTTTGAGGAGATGACCGCAGAGGTGCCGGAAGAATTCTCGGGAACCGTAATTGAGAAAATCGGGAGACGAAAAGGGATCTTGATTGATATGGAGAGTCGCGGGAAGTTGAAGAGAATGACCTTCGAAATTCCCACCCGCGGCCTTTTAGGCTACCGAAACGAATTCATTGTCGATACCAAAGGAGAAGGGGTTATTTGCTCCAGAGTTGTTGGATACAAACCTCACGTCGGAGAAATAAAGAGACATTCTGTCGGCTCGATGATTTCCATGATTTCCGGTAAGGCTTCGGGATTTTCTCTATATGGTTTGCAGGAACGCGGGGCTTTGTACATAGGTCCGGGGACGGAAGTGTACGAAGGGATGATAATCGGCAATGCATCCAAAGGATGCGATATGGCGGTCAATCCTATCAAAGGCAAACAATTGACGAATATGCGTGCCTCCGGATCGGACGATGCAATACAACTCACTCCTCCATGTGAAATTGGTATTGAAAAAGGATTGGAAATAATGGCGGAAGACGAATACTTGGAAATAACACCGGACAGTGTCAGGCTCCGCAAACAGTATCTTACTGAAACAGAGAGGCGGAGAGCGTACAAGAAATAATCGACTATCGGTTCTTTCCCCTCAGGAATCCGATCCGCGTCGCGGACCCGATTCCGCTTCCGGGTCGTCCTTTCCGCTGATTATTATAAAGTCCAGTGGCAGCTTCTTCATAACATCCTCAAACGTTGCATCCGGCAATTTCTCACTGAATTGCATTTTGCCACGGTCATAAGTCTGAATGGTAATGCCCTTACTCCCTTTTATGATTATTACTTTGTAGAGCCGGGTCTTGTACCCTTGTGGTATCGTAATATAATATTCCGTTGTTGATCGGGACAGCCTGGGTTTTATGCCATTTGCCTTGGCCTCTTCAGCTCGCTTCAATATTGCATCGAACAAATCGTTGATTTCCACCACGGTTTTTGCTCCTCAATTCTTAGGGCCCGCCGCGATCACGAAAGAGAATCCATTGAGCGGCATTGCGCTCTCAAGGTACCCAATTCTTGACCGTTCGGCAATGGCGATTTACCCGGCGGGGTTGGTATTCCACAGGTCGGGGAATACTACACAGTCGGAGCCACCGATCTTTTTCCCAGTGGAAGGGTCAAATTTCCTTTTTTTTCAAGAATGATTTGTGGGGCTGTGCTACACTCTCCGTGGTAAAATAAAGGTCCTTGGTGTTCATTCGATTGCTCGCAGACCTTTTTACGGCTTCTGTGAGGCAATTCCCTCACTCTCGGGAGTTGAGCAGATCTCAATCAACGACGGATCTCCTTATGTCAAAGAAAAAGATTAACGCAAAAGAAGCCGTAGCCGACATTAGGTCAGGCATGGATGATTCCAATCTCATGAGCAAATATGGTCTCGCCCACGATGGGCTTCAGAGCTTGTTCGACAAGCTCGTAACCAGCGGTTACATAGATGTGGCCGAAATCCAAGGGCGGATGCCGGGTTACTTGGGGACCGTCAGTATAGGCGACGTTCCGTCGACTAAACGAGAGGGCACGCAGTCCAAAGGATTGTGGATAAACGCGCAGGAGGCGGCAAGAGACGTTCGGTCAGGACTGGATGATGAAGCGCTTATGGAAAAATACCACGTCACCTCTAGAGGGGTACAGAGCCTCTTGGACAAGCTCGTTACAGTCGGACTGATAACGCAGGCCGACCTGGATCGCAGGGCTTTGGGGCTGGAACAACATACGGTGGCCCTCAGTGAGGAAATGCTCAATCTCACTTATATATTAAAGCATTTAGAGCAGGAACAGGCTACTTCTCGGGCCGAAAAGAAAGATCCTCCTGAACCTTCAATAGCGGTTCAGCCCGCAAAAGACAACACCCCTAAAAAGGCTCTCCCGGTCAACAATAACAATGAAAAACCTCGAAAGCCGGTTCACGGTACCAGAAGCGACCCCCGTTGGCACGACAACTCTTTCCTCGCAATAGTTCTGCTGATTGTCTTCTTCCCTCTAGGGTTTTATGCTCTTTACCTGAACTCCCGGATGACCAGGCGCGTCAAAGGCTTGATGATCACGATCTGGTCAGTATTGGTAATTGCCTGCCTGATACTAATTGCATACAAGTAACTGGGTGCCCGTTCCCGAGGTTGTGCTTGACTGGCTAATCATCGCCGCGGTATGGTCAATGGCTTCTCCAAGAGCTCTTACGGAACGGGGATGCGGAGATTTCGGTCCTCCCCACCAGCCTAGGAGCCTGTCTGAGGGGCTGTCCAAAGGGCCGGCCTCCGGTTCTCTCCTTCCTGGAATCGGCAGCCTACGGAATAATTATGATGATGAGGCAAACCACAAATGACAATTGAAACAACGGAACTCAAGTCGGCTGATAAACTGGGCAGCGGACGAGTGAGGCGTTTTCTGCTCCCTGACGGGAAGACCAGCATCACCCAGATCAGTACCTTCTGCCCGGACACAGTCGGTCCCGGCCCTGTAAACGTGTATGTAATCGAAAGCGACATCGTGACCCTTTTGGATGCCGGCATACCAACGCACCTGGCAAAGGCGTTCTTTTACCATTGGCGCAATCAGCCCATTCCGCCGGAAGTAGAGGCCCTGCCCGGCGATCAGAGCGCTCGCGAACTCCGACAGGGATTGGAACTCGCCGGGTACTCGGTAAGCGACATAGCTTTGCTTGCAATCTCGCACGGCCATCCGGATCATTTCATGATGGCCAGTTCCATACTGAACGACACGGACGCGGCTGTGGCGGCACACATCCTCGACACTCCTGCGGTCTGCAATCCCTGGGGTTTGCTGAATATGTGGGTATCCAGGCAGGATCAGATGGCCGCCACCGGCATGCCGGCGGCCCGCAGACCCGAAGAGCTTGCGGGAGAAGCGATGGTCCGAGGGGTGAATCTGGAATCTCTGGGTGTTGATATCAAGGTGGATTCGCCGGTGATGAACGAAGGCCCTCTAAATAGGAGGGGATCGCGCATTGAAGGCGTAGAAGTCCGGCATTTGCCCGGGCACAGCCCGGGGAGTATCGGATTAATGGTGGGTAAGCCCGGCTCGGGAAGAGTGCTCCTCTGCGGGGATGTGCTCCTCAATCCCATAACCCCGCACCCTGATGACCTGCTGGTCTATCTGCAAACGCTGGAGGCCCTTGAGAATTACGACGATGTGGCTCTCGTGCTGCCCGCGCATGGAGCGGAGATCACAGACCTCAAGGCCCGAGTCGTCTTTCTCAAGGAGCATCATCGCAACCGCCTGCGGCACACGTTCGAGGAGTGCCGGGCTCCGCGCTGCGTGTGGGAGGTTGCAACCTCGGAGAATTACTTCGATACGTACGTGGACCCGAAAAAATTCAACTTCCTTGCGGGGCTTGAGGCCCTGGTACACCTTGAACTCCTCAACATGGTCGGGGGATTGGTTCGCACGCATATAAAAGGCCCGGTCCACTATTTCGTGAACAGCGGAGAACCCTTTGAACAGGTTTACGGCCGCATCATGGATCTGGTTACAAACAAGAACGCCGTGGCATTGATGCGTTACTAGGTGCAGATCTCTCAAATAGATAGTGCAAACGTACCAACTGCCAACCACAAATACGGTTTTATAGCCAGCCTGAGAGGCAGTTGGTTTCGAGTTTGCCCCTTCCGTCATTCCCGCGGACGCGGGAATCCAGATCGAAAAAAAAGGAACAACGCACTGTGGTGCCCTTACGAGGGCGTGATACCAACTCTCATGCCGAGAGCCACAGCGAATAATGAAGATTTTTCCAAACATTGTGCCACCCACGTGTCCCGCGCATCGGGGGTTCGTCCGTGCACGGATGAGCTTCGCACATCCGTGGCACCATGTAAAAGCTGCGCCTCTTTCAAAAGTAGGGTTTCTTCGTGGGAATGCGATGTCAAACGATGAACAATCCCCTGATTCAGGCCAGGACCTGCCAAACCCCAAGCCCTGAGATCCCTGGCCCGATATTGATTGGCTGTCGGGTGCCACTGACCTGGTAACCAGGTCAGTGCTGTTTTTGATCCGAAGTCGCCTTCAGCGCTTGAGAGCGAACCGGTGGGAGGGAATACCGCGCCCGCAAACCGGACAAGAATCCCGGCCGTCGCCATAATCTTCTTGTGCCTGACATTACTGTTGAAATAGTCCAATTCTAATTGGTGTTGAAAGGATCTTGACAACGGGGTGTTCCCATGTGACAATTTTCTTATACGAAACTGTGTACCGTATTGCGGAACGAGACGCGCCATGATTAAGCCCAACAACCTCGTTCAGACCATTGAGCGTATCTCCGCCATTCTTGATCTGGTAGGCGAAAATCCCGAGGGGACGAGTATCCGGGCTATCTCTTCTCAACTCGGCCTGCCAAAGGGCACTGTTCATCGACTGCTCTCTTCTCTAACCTACTTTGGATATATCCGCCAAGACGCTGTTTCGAGGAACTACTTTCTGGGCTTAAAACTTCTCGACCTCGCGGGGCTCGTGAAATCACAACTCGACCTTCGGAAGATAGCGGAGCCACTGCTTCACGCGCTTGCGGATAAGAGCAGGGAGACCGTGCATATGGTCGTCTGGGATCGGGGTGAGGTGGTCTATATCGAAAAGATGGAGCCTCCCTTAGAGATGGTAGGAGGATTAAGAATGGCGTCGAGGGTGGGCTCCAGAAATCCCGCCCACAGCTGTGCAGTAGGCAAAATACTGCTTTCCTATTTGACTGAGGATGAACTGCGCGACTTCATCTCCGAAAAAGGGCTCACCGCGAGAACAGCCAACACGATCACCGACGAAACGGCCCTGAAGAAAGAACTGCGTACGATCAGGACCCAGGGATACGCCATTGATGACGAAGAGAACGAAAATGGCATACGCTGCGTGGGCGCCCCTATTCTTGGTGCGTCAGGAAGGGCTGTGGCCGCTGTCAGCGTGTCCGGTCCTGCCTTTCGGCTGACCAAGAGGGTAGTTCGGGACGCGTTGAGACAAGAGATCGTCGAAACTGCTGAGGAGATCTCTCGCAGGCTCGGTTATGCAGGCCCCGACCCGCAGAGGATCGCACATGAAACCAAGTGACATACTCGGGGGCGGCGTAATCTTCCTTTTCGGCGCAATCACCGTGGTCTTGTCCGCGCAGATGCCGATAGGCACCTTCAGGGCCGCCGGGTCGGGCCTGTTCCCGCTCTGCCTTGGCCTGCTCCTTATGGCACTGTCAGCGGCCTTCGTGGCAAAGGGTCTTTTGTCCGCAGAGAAGGATGCCGGAACTGATGCCCACGCAGCGGAAGAGCCGGGATTGCCGTTGCCGGTGATCGCTTTTCTCGCGATCATGGCCGGGACTACCCTGCTTCTGAAACCTTTCGGTTATCTGGCCGTATCATTCCTGCTCATGGTGGGGCTTTTGAGGCTACTCGGCTCCAAACGATGGCCATTGAACCTGGCACTATCTCTTTTGACCGCGGCCGCTTCCCATATGCTCTTTGTTTATCTGCTCAAGATACCTCTTCCAAGGGGTGTTCTGGGGATCTAGGAGGGCGAGGGGAAACTGATGCTCGAATCGCTCCAGCATCTAGCGACAGGTTTTGGAGTCGCCATGAGCTTCCAGAACCTCTTCTACTGCCTCGCAGGGGCAATAGTCGGGACCATGGTCGGCGTCCTGCCTGGTCTGGGGCCGATCGCGGGGATCGCTCTCTTGATTCCGGCCACATTCGGCCTCAATCCCACGTCCGCGATTATCATGCTGGCAGGTATTTACTATGGCGCCATGTACGGCGGGTCAACCACCTCCATCCTTCTCAATGTGCCCGGCGAGACGGCGTCGGTCATTACCTGCATAGACGGCTACCAGATGGCGCAGAAAGGAGAGGCGGGCAAGGCACTGGCAATCTGCGCCATAGCCTCTTTCATCGCGGGCACTCTGGGAATATTCGGGCTCGTTTTTCTCGCCCCTCCTCTTGCGGAGGCGGCCCTCGCCTTCGGTCCGGCCGAGTACTTCTCATTGATGGTCTTCGGTTTCATCGTCCTCAGCAACGTGACAGGCGGGTCTTTTCTCAAGTCCCTCATGATGGCCGTCGTAGGGCTCATCATAGGCACGATCGGTCTTGACCCGGTTACAGGGGACGCCCGGTTCGCCTTTGATTCCCCGTCTCTGCTGGGCGGAATTGAGTTTGTGGCCGTAGCCATAGGCCTGTTCGGCATCGGGGAAGTGCTCGTGAATGTGGCGCGGCCGGCTGAATTGCTCGAGCAGAAAGTCACTGTTCCCCGTCTGCGGGAACTCTACCCGAGCCTGCACGATCTCAAGGAGTCGATTTCTGCCATTCTGAGAGGGGCAGGCATCGGTTTCGGCGTGGGGCTGGTTCCGGGACCCGCACCGGTAATCGCCACCTATGCATCCTATATGGTGGAGAGAAAGGTCTCCAGGCACCCTGAAGAATTCGGGAAAGGGGCCATTAAGGGCGTTGCCGGGCCGGAATCCGCCAACAATGCAGCCTGCCAGTCGGCCTTCATTCCTCTCTTTGCCATCGGGATTCCATTCGCGCCGCCCACAGCCATTCTTCTGGGCGCACTCCTGATCCACGGCATCACGCCAGGACCCATGATGATCAGCGAACATCCGGGGCTCTTCTGGGGCGTGATTGCGAGCATGTATATCGGCAACTTTATCCTCCTGCTCCTCAATCTGCCTTTTGTTCCGCTCTTTGCCAATATCCTGAGGATTCCCAAGACGATCCTTCTTCCGCTTGTGACTCTGTTCTGTGTGACGGGCATGTACACGGTGAATAACTCGATGTTCGATGTATGGATGATGATCCTCTTTGGAGCAGTCGGCTTCCTGCTGAGAAAATGGGCGTACGAGGCGGCGCCGCTTCTGTTGGCGTTGGTGCTCGGCCCAAAACTTGAGGTGGCTTTCCGACAGTCGCTCATGATTTCTCACGGGAGCTTCGATGTATTCATCAATCGGCCAATCTCCCTGGCGTTTCTCGCAGCCACCCTGCTTTTTCTCCTTATCCCGCTTGTGAAAACCGTTTTCAGAGGGTTAAGGAGTGAGTCGGCAACCGGGTAAAGTGAAGGACGAAGGGCATTCGCCCGAGTGCGGGTCCTTCGGCAACCTCTAACAGGAAGGAGGGTTCGTATGAAACACCGATTCTTTGTGATTCTGCTAGCAGCAATCGTTCTAGGGGGAGCCCTGCCTCTTTCAGCCGCTGATTTTCCCACCAAGGAGGTCCAGATCATAGTTCCATGGGCTGCCGGAGGCGCCACAGACCTCATCTTCCGGGCAGTGGCTGCATCCACGGGGCAGTATCTTGGCAAGGCAGTGGTCGTGGTAAACCGTCCCGGCGGTGGAGGAGCCGTAGGATATACGGAGGCGAGCCAAGCTCCTCCGGACGGCTACACCCTCGTGTCGGCAATCACCCCGCTCACCATTCTCCCCCATCAGGTGAAGACGGCCTTCACGTGCAAGAGCTTTGATCCGGTAATCAACGTCTCGAGCGATCCGTCAATGTTCCTGGCGAGGCCGGACGCGCCGTGGAAAGACCTGAAGGAATTCGTTGATTATGCCAAGAAAAACCCGGGCATGATTACCGTGGGAAATTCAGGCGCGGGAGGAGGGGTCCATCTCGTTGCGGTGGCCTTTGAAAAGGCAGCCGGTGTGAAGTTCAACCATATCCCATTTTCCGGCGGCGGCCCTTCGGTGACCGCCCTACTGGGGGGCCACATCAATGCCGTCTCCGTGTCCCCGCCCGAGGGCATTCCCCAGGTGCAGGCCGGGAAACTGAAGATTGTGGCCCTCTTTGCGGACAAGAGGCTGGAAATGTTTCCCAAGGTGCCCACAGTGAACGAAGACGGTGTCAACTTCGTCATGGGCATGTGGCGCGGCCTGGCTGCTCCGAAAGGAACACCGCCTGACGTGATCAAGAAGCTTCACGATGCCTTCAAAAAGGGCATGGAGGACCCCGCGTTCAAGAAGAGCGCGGCGGACATGGCTGTGAACGTACATTATCTCGGTCCGGAGGACTTCGGAAAGCTGATGGCATCGGAAAACGATTTTTATGCGGGACTGGTGAAAGAGGTCAAGAAATAGAAAAACGAAAGGAGTGCTCCCATGAGATCGTCAAGAATCTGCTTTATTGCTGCATGTATTGCGGCAGCGGGCATGATCCTTGGAGCAGGGTTTGCTATTGCCGCGGACAAAACGATACGGCTTGCGAGCCCCTTCAAAAGCGGCCACATCCTTGTCGATGCCGGTGAAAAGTTCAAGGAAATCTGCGAAAAGGGAAGCGGGGGCAAAATAAAGGTGGAGGTCCAGCCTGGAGCGGGCACTGAAGAGGAGATCAACGTGTGGTGCGGCCAGGGCAAAGTGGAGATGCAGGCTACGGGCGGTCAACCTCTTGAGATCTCTGCGCCCCAGTACTTCTTCTTTAATGCGCCGTACGTGATGAAAGATTTCGAGCACTTCATGAGGGTATGGAATGGCCCGCTGGGATCGAAGGCACGAGAGCAAGTAGAAAAGAACGGCAGTCAAAAATACCTGGGTATCGTCTACAGAGGACTGCGACAGACTACTTCCAAGAAGCCACTCTACACTCCGGCAGATGTCCATGCGCTCAAGCTCAGGCTTCCCACCGTCAAGACGTGGATAGCCGTCTGGAAGGAGATAGGGGTGGACCCTGTCCCGATCACCTTGCCCGAACTGTACAGCTCGCTGAAGGACGGCAAGGCGGAGGCTTCCGAGGGCGATCTCCCACAGATCGCTTCGTTCAAGTTGAATGAGGTTCAGAATTATCTCACCATCACCAACCACCTGGTCCAGACAGGCGGAATACTAATCAACAAGCCGTTCCTCGACAAGCTGTCGAAACCTGAGCAGGACCTGGTCGTGAAGGCGGCGAACGAAGCCACCGAATGGGCCAATTCAAAGATCAAATCAGGGGAAAATCTGCTTCTCGTTGACCTTCAGAGGAAAGGAATGACGGTAGTCATTCCGGATGCAGAATCGTTCAGAGCCAAAGGAAAACCCGCGGTTGAGGAACTCTTCAAAAAGGAATGGCCCGTGACGACCTGGGTGGAGGTGCTGGCCCAATAATGCAACAACGACATTGAAGCGTATTGAAATCGGCCCAAACCGCCCTCCCCGTTCCCCCTCCTGTCGAGGGCAGAGGTTTTAAGACCCTCTCCCCTGATCGGGACAGGGTTGGGACAGAGGAATTCAAGCCCATAGACGTAAAGATAGGCTGTTGTCCCGGAGGGACATCCCGATAGTAGCCCGGCGATTTATCGCCGGGAATTGACGGCCAAGAGAACTTTCCGCATCTTCTGCGTTCCCGGGGGGCTCCCGAAGGATTAATCCTTCGGGAGCCCCCCGGGAACGCAGAACTGAATTATTGCTCATCGGTCACCCGGCAATGAATTGCCGGGCTACTATCATTGAGCCCCCCTGGGGCTCACAAATTCGGAGAGGTTTGCTATTTTAACGACCATGAGACTGAAGCCCGTATTGCAAAGGCTCAATCTCAATTCGTATTAGCAGACAATCAAGGAAGGATGGATCATGGCCCTGCTTGAGGAGATCAAGGAAAAGGAGCGGAGGGTACGTGTTTTTTTGGAGCAGAAGGGACTGGGCGGACTGCTGCTCAAACGGCAGGCCAATTTTTCGTGGATGACCGCGGGCGGCCTCAACCTGGTGGGCATTACGACTGAGGTAGGGGCTGCTTCTCTCCTGATCACGAGAGACGCGAAGTTCGTGATTTGCAATAACATAGAAGCCCCGAGGATTATGGAAGAAGAGCGGTTGGAAGCACAGGGGTTCACTGCAAAGCCATTTCCGTGGCACGAAGACCACGAGATCTCCATAGTCAAAGAATTGGTCAGAGATGGGCCGTTGGGTTCCGATGTCCCGTTTCCAAATGCTTCTGTCCAG
This sequence comes from Desulfomonile tiedjei, assembly GCA_016212925.1. Lineage (NCBI taxonomy): Bacteria > Pseudomonadati > Thermodesulfobacteriota > Desulfomonilia > Desulfomonilales > Desulfomonilaceae > Desulfomonile > Desulfomonile tiedjei. The sequence continues at coordinate 8,798 of JACRDF010000052.1, read as the reverse complement.
GTCGAGGAGATTGCACGCCTTCGCTATTCTCTCACTCCCGAGGAACATGAAAGATACCGTTGGCTGGGGGAAAAGGTTTCTCTGGCCCTCGAGAGTACATTAATGGAGACCCGGAGGGGAGAGAAGGAATCGGAAGTTGTGGGAAGGCTCTGCAAAGAATTATGGAAGGATCGCATCGATCCCATCACGCTGATGTCCGCGGCCGATGATCGGGTCTCCCGTTTTCGCCACCCTATCCCTACGGAGAAAACGGTCGAGAGTTATCTCATGGTCTCTGTCAATGCTAGAAAGTGGGGTCTTATAGTCTCGCTCACCCGCTTCGTCCACTTTGGTAAACCATCCAAAGACCTTAAAGACAAGTACCACGCCAACGTCTTCATTGACTGTGCCTTCATGGCAGCGACCCGCCCGGGGGTGCCCGCCAAGGACGTTCTCCGCAAAGGCATTCAAGCGTACGAGAAGATGGGTTACGGAGAGGAGTGGAAGCTCCACCACCAGGGCGGCTCCATCGGGTATACGGGCCGGGACTACAGGACGAGCTTTGACACACCCGATATTGTGCAGGAAACTCAGGCCTTCACATGGAATCCGTCGATCACGGGGACAAAGTCGGAAGACACCATAGTGGCGACCTCAAACGGAACGGAAATGATCACAAAACCGATGATCTATCCAACACTTTCCGTGGAGGCGGAAGGCGTTGTATTCGCCAGGCCCGATTTCCTCCAGAAGGATTAGGTTTAGAGGCGGAGAAAGGAGTTGGCCGCGTATGGATAAAGTAAGAATCGGACTGGTCGGAAAAGGGTTTGCCGCGCGCCTTCATCTGGACAGCATAGCCGGATTGCGGGGGCTCAAGGCCGACGTGGTTGCCTATGCCTCAAGGAATCCGGATCGTGACTTTGCGGCGGCTTATGGGATCCCGGACCATTACGACGATTATAAGCGACTCCTGGAGCGTGACGACATCGATGTCGTGGACCTCTGTATCCCGACGGACCTGCACGAGGAGTTCTGCACCGAGGCAGCGCGGGCGGGAAAGCACATCATATGCGAGAAACCCCTCACAGGATATTTCGGAAAAGACCAATCGGAAGAACAGATTGGTTTCACCGTGAGCAAGTCCTTGATGTTGCGTGAGACGATGGAAGGATGCCGTCGGGTAGCGGAAGAAGTGGAACGCAACAGGGTGAAATTCATGTACGCTGAAAACTGGGTCTACGCTCCTCCCTTCGTCAAGCTCAAGAACCTTATGCGGGCAAGCCAAGGGACAATCCTCGACATGCGGTCCGAACTCAGCCACTCGGGATCGCAAGCGCCATATTCGAGACAATGGAAAACCTCGGGTGGCGGCTCTCTCATGCGGCTCGGCGCACATCCTGTCGGCGCGGTATTGCACCTGAAGCATTACGAAGGCTTGCTGAAGAGCGGCAGGCCGATCCGTGCCAAATCGGTTACCGCAGAGGTGGGATTTCATTCCAAGATTGAGGCGTTTCAGCAGGAGACGAAGAAATATGTTGTCTCGAACTGGGAAGACGTGGAGGACTGGGGCGTCATGGTAATAGCGTTCGAAGACGGATCAAATGCCACCGTGTTCTCGTCTGACGGCGTCTTAGGGGGCGTTAGAAACACCATAAACGTGTATCTCTCCAACTCGGTGGTCCATGTGAACATCAATCCGAATAATGCGATAGAAATTTATGCGCCAGATGCTCAGGTCTTCGAGGATGAGTTCATCGCCGAGCGGCTCGAGACAAAAGCCGGCTGGAACTTCCCCAACCCCGACGACAACTGGATGCGGGGCTACGCCCAGGAGATGGACGATTTCATTGATGACGTCCGACTCGATAGAGTACCGGCTTCGGGCCTGGATCTGGCAACGGACACGGTAGAAGTGATTTACGCTGCATACGTATCGGCGGAAGAAGGAAGGCGCATAGAAATCGGGACCTAGAACGCATTCGCAAAGTGGACATCCGGGGGTGTCATGGAAAGCACGTTGAACAAGTATGCTGGCAAGATTGAACGAAACGAGGTTAACCCCCATGTTTGGTACGACGGACATGCAAGCGGACTTATATTCGATCCGCGGCAGGAGGGGGTCCCTCTCGAAGTCTTAGGGTTCGGCGTGTATCGGCTGGGTCCGGAGTTAGTGACAACAGAAACCCTTGAAAAAGAAATGGTCCTTGTACCCCAGGAAGGTGAATTTGAGGTAGAGATCAATGGGAAGAGGTTCGGTGGAGCACGGTCAGGCGGCCCTTTTGCTGCAAGGCCGGGGAAATCCAATGCATCCGCGCTCTACATCCCCTGTAACACCAGATTAGGGATTCGGGGCAAAGGAGAAATGGCGTTTTTTGAAGCCCCTGCCCTTCGCGAACTACCTGCGCTTTATTTGTCTCCTGAAGAAGTCACGGTGGTCTCCCGGGGTGAGTGGATCTGGCGGAGAGACGTAATAAGCTTGATTTCCCCAAATAACGCGAGTTCCAACCTCATCGTCGGCGAGACCTACAACCCGCCGGGCTTCTGGTCCGGCACCCCCATTCACAGGCACGACAGGGATCAGCCGGCATTCGGGGAATCGGATCACGAGGAGGTCTACTACCACCGCTTCGGTTGGAACCAGGGGATGAACGATCAATTCGCGGCGTACGGGGTTCAGTTGCTCATGGACGGAAAGGGCCTGAACAAAGCCTATGTCATAGGAGACAAAAGCGCTTTTGCCATTCCGGGAGGGTGCCACCCTGTGGTCGCCTCGCCTGTCTCGGAACTTCTCTACCTGTGGGGACTTGCGGGCAGAGGTGGCGAACTGGCAATGAAAGATGTCCCGGAATTTGCCCACCTGAAGACCTTTGAAGAGATCTTCAAGCAACTCGCAGCAGAGCCGACACAGCGAATCATCTCTGCCGCCGAACTTGAGAGTCTGGCTGCGAAACATGCCTTAACGCAGGAGCAGACGGGCCTCTTGACCCTGATGTTGAAAGAAAAGGGGTTTGACATAGGTTGAGGTCGGCGGAGAGACATAGGAGTTAACATGGACAAGCGAGAGATCCTCGACCGGATGACAGCGGACGGCGTAGTTCCGCTGATCAGAACAGCCTCTGCCTCGGAGGCGTTTGACGTGGCTGCTGCAATCAAGGATGGCGGTGCGAGCTTCCTTGAAATAACGATGACTGTGCCTGGCGCAATCGACGTGATCAAAGAGCTGAGCCTGAAATACAAGGACGAATTCATCATAGGGGCGGGGACCGTCCTGGACCCTGAAACCGCAAGGGCATGCATCCTGGCGGGAGCGCAATTCATCGTGAGCCCCGTGCTCAATTTTGACCTCATTTCTCTCACACACCGGTACAGCGTTGCGGTCGTTCCAGGTGCTATGACTCCCACCGAGATTCTCACAGCGTGGTCCGCAGGAGCCGACCTGGTAAAGGTTTTCCCGGTCGGTCAATTGCAGGGACCGGACTATATCAAGGCTGTGAAGGAACCGCTTCCTCAAGTTCTTATCATGGCTTCCGGCGGAGTCACGTTAGAAAACGCCGGCATCCTCATCCGGGCCGGAGCGGCTGTGGTCGCCGCGGGCGGGAACCTCGTCGACAAAAAAGCGGTCAAAGAGAAGGCTTTTCATATCATCACTGAAAGAACTCGCGCTTTTCTGAGGGCAACCCGGGAGGCAAGGGCATCATGACGCGGATTACCTTCCCTTATTCTGACATGAAAAGCTTGGAGGTTCAGAACAGGAACCTTCTCGGGATCTTTTCTCCTACCACAGTCGCGGGCGGCAAGAGCGAAGAAGAGCTGATTGAAGAGGCTTTTCTCCATCCCATCGACTCGGACCCGCTGCAAAAAAGAGTTCGGAGGTGCAGAAAGGTCCTCATTGTTGTTGATGATCATACTCGCAGCACACCTGTCCGGAAGGTCCTTCCTCCATTGATGGAGGAATTGGCCGCAGGCGGGATCAAAAAAGAGGGCGTGACCATTCTTATTGCCCTTGGCACACACCGGCCCATGACCGTGGAAGAGCTGGCAAAGAAGCTCGGCAGGGACATCTATGAGCAGTATCCCGTCCTAAACCATATTTACTCGGACAAGTCCCAGCTCTCTTCTTTGGGTGAAACGGAGAAAGGCACTCCCATTGTTGTTAACAGGTTGGTTGAAGAAGCCGATTTCATCATCGGTATCGGCCAGATCGTGCCCCATAGGGTGTCCGGGTTCAGCGGCGGCGGCAATATTGTGCAACCGGGAATATGCGGAGAGATAACGACCGGCAAGACCCACTGGCTTTCAGCTCAGTTTACCGGCCGCGAGATCCTGGGGAAAATAGAGAACCCGGTCAAAAGCGAAATTGAAAGCGTCGCGGTGAAAACCGGGCTCAAATGGATCTTCAATGCCATACAGGACGGTTCCGGGAAACTGGTTCATGCCGTCGCGGGCGATCCGGTTCAAGCGTATCGAGTCGGCGCTGCCCGTTCGCACGAGGTCTACCGCTGCTCAATGCCATGCGAAGCTGATATTGTCATTGCTGATTCGCACCCGTTCGACTCTGACCTTTGGGTGGCATCCAAAGGCATATATGCGTCTGAATTGGCCGTGAAGCAGGGAGGCGTGGTAGTGCTGGTAAGTCCTTGTCTTTCGGGGGTTTCCGTCAGCCACCCCGAAGTCCTTGAAACTGGCTACCACGAGTTCCAGCAGATCGACCGGTTAGTCCAAAACGGTATGATAAAGAAGCTGACGGTCGCGGCCCATCTGGTTCACGTCGGGCGGGTAATAAAAGAAAAGGCGCAAGGGATCCTCGTCACTCGGGGGATATCCGCAGATGAATGTGAGAGGCTGGGATTTTTCTGCGCGAATGACCCTCAAGGTGCGCTTGAAAAGGCCCTATCGTTGTGCGGCCCCGACGCAAAAGTCGCCATTTTGCAGCGAGGTAGTGAAATACTCCCCGTTGTTCAAACAGGCAATGAATAGCGAACCGCCTTCTTGAAGGAGAGCAGATGAAAGCGGTGGTGAAATACGGCAAAGGAAAAGGGTTGATCGAAATGCGGGAGGTCCCCGAGCCCAAGATCGCGGCTCATGAAGTCCTGATCGAGGTGAAGGCTGTCGCGGTGTGCGGGAGTGACCTCCACATCTTTCATGACAGCCACCCATATTGGCCACCTGTTATACTAGGCCATGAGTTCTCCGGCGTGCTCGCAAAGGTTGGGGAATCCGTGAAAGGGTGGAAGGTCGGGGACAGGGTGGTGAGCGAGACACGGACCGGCGCTTGCGAGGTCTGCTACACCTGTCAAAGCGGCTTTCCCCAGGTCTGTGAACAAAAAAGGGCCTACGGAATAGGGATCAACGGAGCGTACGCGAAATACGTGGCAGGCCCGGCCAAGTTGCTCCATCGACTCCCCGACAATATACCGTTTGACGCGGCCGCAACGATTGAACCCATAGCCGTCTGTGTGACCGCGATTCTTGAAAGATGTGGCCTTCGGGCTGGAGAGTCAGTGGTCATTACCGGCCCCGGTCCCATCGGTCTTATCTCTCTGGCAGTTGCAAAGGCTGCCGGAGCGAAAAGCATTTTGATCACCGGTCGTGACTCGGATGAAGGGATAAGGTTTGAAAAGGCGAAAGAGCTTGGGGTGGATCTTACGATCAACGTGGATAAGCAGGACCCTGTCGGTAAAGTGTTGGAAATGACAAAGGGTCTGGGCGCGGACATGATTATCGAGACCTCGGGGGGCTCTCGGGCCATCTTCCAGGCCTTCGAGATGGTCAGGAGGCTGGGAAGGATCTGCGCCATAGGGATTTCGGGCAAGCAGGAAGTCCCAATCCCCTACGACAGGGGAATATTCAAAGCCCTGCGTTACGATTTCTGCTTCTCGAGCAGTTGGACCGCGTGGGAAACGACGATCGGCCTTATCTCAAAGGGATTGCTCCCCGCGGAAAAGCTTATTACTCATAGATTGCCCCTTGAAAAGTGGGAGGAGGCGTTTCATCTTCTGGAAAACCTTCAGGCTGCCAAGGTGATCTTGGAGCCTTAGTTATGGAGCGATAGATGGATGGAGGAACAACAAGAGTAGGATGAAAGATTCGAGGCCACTTAATGAATGCAGGGTTCTGTGCACGTCCACCACGTTCGGAAGGAGTGACCCATCCCTGAACTCTACACTGGAAGCGGCGGTACAGGAGGTGATTTACAACCCCTTCGGCAGGCCTTTGACCGCCCCCGAGCTACGCCCCCTCGTGAGGGATGTTGACGGCTTCATAGCAGGTCTGGACGAGGTGGATGCGTCGGTGCTCGCGGTTGCCAACCGCCTGAAGGTCATTGCCCGCTATGGGGTCGGCACTGACGGGATAGATATTGCGGAAGCGACAACCCGCGGCATTATGATCACCAACACGCCGGGTGCAAATTCAGCCGCTGTTGCCGAACTTACCATAGCCTTGATTTTGGCGCTGGCACGCAATCTCATAGCAGCCAATGAGGCCGTCCGACGCGGGGAATGGCCCGTACTGGGCGGCATTGGTATCCGAGGGAAGACGGTAGGGCTCATCGGTTTCGGTTCGGTGGGCCGTGAAGTCTCCCGACGTCTTAACGCTTTCGAGTGCCGTGTTCTCGCTTTCGACCCCCTAATAGGGCCTGAAATCGCTGAGGAGTATGGCATTGAACTCGTTAGCCTAGAAGACCTTCTCCTCAATGCCGACTTTGTTTCCCTTCACGCGCCGGCTACGGACTCGACTAGAGGCATGATCGACGAGAAATTTCTTGAACGTATGAAGAAAGGGGCATTCCTGATCAATACCGCCCGGGGAGACCTGATTGATGAGAGAGCCCTGGTGCGTTCTCTGGAAACCGGGCATCTGCGAGGTGCGGCCCTGGATTGCTTCAGCCAGGAGCCGCCGGACAAGGGGAGCCCTCTTTTAAAGCTTCCGCAAGTCATTGTCACTCCTCATACCGCGGCCCACACCGATGAGGCAGTGAATCGGATGGGATGGACAGCCGTCAAAAACTGCCTGGCAGCACTTGAAGGCAAACAGCCGTTACACATCGTCAATCCGCAGGTATTGGAACGAGGCTGCCACGGAGAGGATGATGGCAGATCGTAAGACCCGTTCCTGGTTCCTAGGCATCGACCTCGGCACAGGGAGCTGCAAGACCGTCATAGTCAACGAAAAGGCCCGGGTGCTTGGTTTTGGGTCAAGCGATTATGCCGGTTCCACCTTGCATGAGAAGTGGCAGGAACAAGATCCTCGCAGTGTGCTGAACGGCATGGTCGGCTCTGTGAGAGCCGCAATCCAACGAGCCGGTGAACCGCCGGCCAACTTCTCCGGGATAAGCATCGGCGGCGCGCTTCACAGCCTCATGGCTTTGGACGGCCGCGGCGACCCCCTAACCGGCGTCATGACATGGGCAACAGGCAGGGCCGTTCATCAGGCCGAGGCGATTCGTAGCACTTCCGGGGCCCAAGACCTGTATCGGCAGACAGGGTGCCCGATCCACGGCATGTATCCTTTGTACAAGGTGCTGTGGCTTCGCCAGGAACACGAGGAGATTTTCAGGAAGGCCGCCCGATTTATCTCTGCAAAAGAATACGTGTTTCAGCAATTGACGGGGCAGTTCGTTGTCGACCATTGCCTGGCAGCGGGCTCGGGATTCCTGAACATCCATGACTTGAAGTGGAACGATCCTTGCCTGGAACTGGCAGGAATTACCGCGTCCCAACTATCACCCCTTGGGGACCCCGGTGAGGTTTTCCGTGTTTCCAACCGGGAACTGGCAAGCCGGATGGGCCTGCCCGTAGACACACCTGTGGTACTGGGATCATCTGATGCGGTTAATTCCAGCCTTGGCGCCGGTGGGGTATTGCCGTGGCAGGCTACGTGCATGATCGGGACGAGCGGGGCCCTCAGGATCTTTTCTCCCCAACCTGTGTTGGACGAAGGCTCTCGAAGCTGGTGTTACGCAATTGACCCTAAGCACTGGCTGGTAGGAGGAGCGATCAACAACGGCGGCATCGCTCTTTCATGGCTGCTGGATCTCCTGCGGGGCGCTGTCCCAAATCTGCCGCGAGAGATGCAAATATCGTTTGAAGACCTTACCTCCCTCGCGAGTCAGGCTGGGATAGGAGCCGGCGGAATAATCTGCCTCCCCTTTTTTGCCGGTGAACGCAGCCCGAACTGGAACTTGCACGCGAGGGCCGCTTTTTTCGGCCTTGCCTTGCATCACAACGTCGAACATGTGGCACGCGCGGTAATCGAAGGCATATCTTTTCGATTCAGGAGCGTATACGACGTGCTTGTGGAGATCGCAGGGGATCTGCGACAGATACGGGCCTCGGGCGGGTTTACCCGTTCACCCTTCTGGCTCCAAACCATGGCCGACGTGCTCAACAGAGAATTGGTCGTACCCGCGTGGGGAGAGACTTCGAGCCTGGGCGCGGCACTTTGGGCAATGAGGGGCACGGAAACCCTCTCTCGCCTTGACGACATTGAGAACCTGATTCCTATTGGAGCAATACGCAGGCCGGACCCGGGCAACGCTGAAACCTATGAGAGGCTCTACGGCCTTTACCGAGATCTGTACACCGCTGTAAACCCACTCTTTGCTCGCATCATGCCTTTCCAAGAAGAGAAGAGCTGACCGGGCGTTTCGCGGGAAAGCAATCTCCCTTGGGCGATTGAATCGAGGTAGGACTGCCGGTTTCCCGACAGCCCCCTCACAGATCCCGGCGTGCGGTATTCCCGCACCGGGCTCTTCAGGACCGCTCGCTTCCGCACTGGCAGGTGTCACAGAAGCATTTGCTGGACGGGTCCGGCACGCT